>JAIEQM010000037.1 GCA_019747705.1 Chitinophagaceae bacterium
AGCAAAATCCAAAGGTTCATCACTGCCAACTACGGGGTAAGGGACAAAGATTTCTTTCTCTACAGATTAGCTCACTACTACTCTTAGCACCTCAAAAGATTAATTAGCCCATTTACATCAACAATTGAAACCGCAGTTTTACCTGTTCCTGTAAAAGGAAGAGCAACTCTTAATTTATTTAGCGCCGGATTGGAATATACATTCAGCCGCTTTAGTTTTTCCCTTGCAAAAAACAAAACATTGCTATTCCTTTTTTCCCGGCAGGTCTTTTATCATGAGCCGGTAAGAGGCAGGAAAGCTTGTAGTATAGTCAGTGTACGTATAAAACCCATCAACAGGGTTTGAATATTTTTTTAAAACATAAAAAATCCCTGATGCTGTTTTCTTTTCCAGTACAACCTCATCAACAGAATTTGTTTCACTTAGCTTCCATTCCAGCAAAACACCCTCATTAATTTTTTTGCCATACCAATCTGTTAATGATGGTATGGGCAGTGCTGCACAGCTTAATACCGTACCTTCTGTAATCGTAAAATTATTGGCTGAAGAGCCATTCCCTCCCGCAGCAGCTCCATTACTGGTTAATTCGCAGGGAGGATTGGTAGGAGAATCTTTAATAAACCCTGCAGCACCTCCTGATACATTGGTTGTAACATTTAACGGCAATGCAGCATTTGACCAGATAAAACCACCTCCTCCCCCGCCACCCGGGCCGGGCAATGTCATTAAGTTAAGGCATAAGGCATAAAAAAGGATTGCAATAAATAGTTTTGAGTTGTCGAATCTTAAAACCGATTGCAATCCCATGTTTGATGAAAATGTAAAACTCATACAAGAATTGAAGGAATTTGTTTCCATATGTTCCTGTAATACTAACATTGCTGTATTTTGGTATATAAATTAACTGAACAGCTTGTGTATAATCGTATGTATTCACTAAAGTTCTTTCAAATACCACTGTATCATTTAAAAAACTGCAGATGGTTGCAAATTCATATTTACCGGCGCCGCCATCTGCCGTTATATTGCCAAAAGAAGAATTGTTGCTGCTGGTAATGGAAGCGCCTTTCATTTGTATGATCATTACCCGGTCGCCTTTTGCAAGGCCGGTTATATTTTGCACACGGATGCCATTATAAGCCGGAATAAAATTGGTGACTTTAAAATAAGAATTGATGATGCCGGAAGCAGTTTGTGCATTTGCACTACTGAAACTGACGGTTATAAAAAACAATGTGCTGTACAGGTATAACTTCATATTGAACTGCCCTCCCTGCTGGCGGGTTTTCAAAAAAAGCAGTACAGGATTATGATTTCAATTTTACAGATCCTCTGGTGCAGTTAAATTCAGGTTTTGCTTCAATTTTGTATTCACCGGTTTTCCTTCTTTAATGGCCGGTGTCCATTTCAGTTCTTTTTCAAAACGCTCTTTAATGATGGCATTCATTTTTGAATCGCCACCCCGTATTACAGTTGCTATTTTGGTATTACCTTCTTTATCTACTATAAACTCTACCTGTAAACTCATGGAAGAATTAGCCGGTAATGTGGCTGATAATTCCTTGCTCAATTGAAACAACCATCTTTGCAACGCACCATTTCCATCCCTGAAAAACGGAACCTTATCTACTTTTTCTTCCAGGTTCCATGCCGCATAGGGGTCTTTTACATTATTGGTTTCAATAATCTTAAGCCGTGGTACTTTGGGGGCATTGGGGTTGCCGGCTACTACATACCCGCCTTGGGGTGTAATCATAATGGCAGGCAACTGATGTGTATCTTCAAAATATTCATACGCATCTTTTATTGATTGTGCAAATTGCTGCACCTCTGCTTTAGCCTTTGTTTTTGAAATGAATTGTTCCTGCGATTTGAGGTTATCATACCTCAGCGGGTAAATGTGCACGGGAATAAAATCCTGGCCCTGCTCTTTTACAACAGATGCCATATAGTACACCTGCTCAATCAGCGAATCAGTTAATGGAAGACAGCCAATGGTAACACAATTGCCGTGGATATAAATATCACCGCCGGGTTTGTCTTTGTCGCTTAAAATAGCATCGCTGGCGTTGGGATAATTTAAGCCCAGTGCAAGATGATAATTACTGTTGGGGTTAAATTCATTAACGTAGTAAAAGCCTTCAGGTACTTGCTTATCGCCTTCTTTGCGCTTGGGCCCGTAGGTGCCAGAGGTGGCACATACTTTATACACTTTAAACAGCTGAAACGCTTCTGCATAATCTCCTTTCACCCATACTTCCAGTTGCCGTTCCGTTTTAAATGCCCGGATGTACATGTACCTGGCAGGCCACTCCAATCCTTTTTCTTTAAATTCCTGCTTTAATGAATCTTCAACTTTTGCAAGGGGGCTTCCGCTCTTTACAAATTTCGGGGACTCATTAAAAGAAGTTTGAGAAACCGCCTGCATAGCGGCAGCAAGAAGAAAAACTGATATCAGGCTTTTTGCGGGCATACTGGATTGTTTATGAACGGGCTTCCTGCAAAAATATTTCAATTTTTCTTACAAATGGCTGTGAAATTTTTTCCCCATTATTCTTAAAGGTTCAGGGGCAGGTATTAAAAAGAGGCAGTAGTACTGCCCCTGATCTTAAAGGTTTCCCCTTGCTTCCTGCTCTCTTTCGATGGCTTCAAACAAGGCTTTGAAGTTTCCTTTGCCAAAGCTTTTTGCTCCTTTACGCTGAATGATTTCAAAAAAGAGTGTGGGGCGGTCTTCTACCGGCTTGGTAAAAATCTGCAATAAATACCCTTCTTCATCCCTGTCAACTAAAATACCCAGTTCTTTTAAAGGTACCGGGTCTTCATCAATTTTGCCAACCCTGTCAAGCAAATCATCATAATAGGTGGTGGGTACTTTTAAAAATTCAACTCCACGGCTACGGAGTGCTGTAACTGTTTCCACAATATTATTGGTGGCCATGGCTACATGCTGCACACCTTCACCATCATAAAACTCCAGGTATTCTTCCACCTGCGATTTTTTCTTGCCTTCTGCCGGTTCATTAATAGGAAATTTTACATAGCCGTTTCCATTGCTCATCACTTTACTCATCAATGCTGAATATTCAGTAGATATATCATTATCATCAAAGGTGAGTATGTTACGGAAGCCCATCACTTCTTCGTAAAATTTTACCCACGGGTTCATTTGCTTCCAGCCAACATTACCCACACAATGATCAACATATAATAAACCTGTCTCTTCCGCTTTAAAATAAGGATTGCTCCATGCCCGAAAGCCGGGCATAAATGCACCATTGTAATTTTTGCGTTCAATAAAAAGATGTACTACCTCGCCATACGTATGGATGCCGCTCATAACCAACTCTCCTTTTTCATCATTCATCTTTACAGGAGCCATATAACTTTTAGCGCCACGTTGTGTTGTTTCATTCCAGGCATTGGTGGCATCATCTACTTTCAATGCCAAAAACTTTACACCATCTCCATGTTTGTAAATATGGTGGGCTATTTCATTGTTAGAACGAAGCGGCGTTGTGAGTACCAATGTTAATTTGTTTTGACGAACGGCATAGCTGGCTTTATCCTTTACACCCGTTTCAGGGCCTGAATAAGCCAGTGGCTGAAAACCAAAAGCCGTAATATAAAAATGAGCAGCCTGTTTGGCATTGCCGGCATAAAATTCCACATAGTCTGTTCCCTGCAGGGGAAGAAAATCGGTTTGTGCATGCTGCTTTAATTGTTCTGCTACAATTGCTGACATAACTAAAATTTGAAGATTTGAAAATTAGATAATTTGATAATTGAAGATTAAGGCTTAGTGTTTATTAAGCTCTTCACATTTTATCAATGGCTAGTACTTCCATGAGCAGATAGTAATTGGCCCGGCAATCGTTAAACCGTTTGGATGGATAATCTGGAAGCATAAAGCAAAAATAAACTATCAGAAAATAGAGGGGAAATAAAAAAATACGACAAAACGCATTTTTTTTGTACAATTTGTCCTAAATTTGAAACAAAATATATAACCATGGCAAAATCGAAGCCTTATAAAATCATTCAAGATGAACCGCAAAACCTTGCTGAAGAAGCGGCCGTTGCCTATGAAACGATGAGGTCAATGCTGGGTGGCAATAAATCGCACCTTAAAGTAATAACCACAGAAAATGATTTAATAGAACTCAGCCGCACAGGTATTAAAAAATCAACCCTTAAATCATTGGTTGGCTACCTTGGTATTTCCATGGAAAAAATGAGCACGCTGTTGCATATGAGCCATCGCAATTTGCAGCGTAAAGATGAAGAAGAACTTTTAGATACGCTCAAATCAGAAAAGGTATTAGAGTTAGCGGCTTTTGCCAAACGTGGCATTGATGTTACTGGCAGTGAAGAAGCTTTTAAACAATGGCTGCATGCTCCTATTCTTGCACTCGGCAATAAAAAGCCCATTGATTACTTAGATACTTCCTTTGGTATGCAAATGGCATTAAAAGTTTTGGGCCGCCTGGAGCAGGGCGTTTATTCTTAAGCCATGATTGTTTACCGCATTACCCAACAACAATTTGCTACAGATCTAAGTGGCAATGGCGCCCGTTTGTATGGCGGCCGTTGGAACAGTGAAGGACTTTATGCATTGTACACAGCAGGCACCCGTGCTTTGGCCCTGCTTGAAACATTAGCCCATACTCCTGTACAAATCTTACCGGCTAAAAAATACAGTGTACTTTCTCTTGAAGTTCCTGATGAAGGAGGTATGGAAATCATTCCGCTTAAAAAATTAAAACTCAACTGGGACGCATGGGATCTTCAGTTTTATACGCAAAAACCGGGTGATGCTTTTTTAAAAGCCAACAAGCATCTTGTATTACAAGTGCCCAGTGTGCTGGTGCATGAAGAGTTCAATTATATAATTAACCCATTGCATAAAAGTGCAGGACTAATAAAGATTTTGAATGAAAAAGAGTTGAAGTTGAATGAACGGTTGTTGAAGGCGGTTTAGGAGACCCTGAGCGGAGTCGAAGGGTCGGTGCAGGTAATCGAGCGGAGTCGAGATTACCGGAATATTTATTAATTTTCTGAAATGATTTACAAAAACACCAACCAAGAAGTGTATTTTGTTTACATCATTGAATGTAACGACGGCTCTTTTTATACCGGACTCACTAATGATTTATTAAAACGATTTGAAGAACACTGCAATGCCGTTTACCTTGAATGTTACACTGCTAATAGAAGACCGCTTGTATTAAGGTATTATGAAGTAATTCCCTTTCTTGCAGAAGCCATGCAAAGAGAAAAGCAAGTGAAGGGATGGTCAAAAGCAAAGAAAAAAGCTTTGATAGAAAACAACTTTCATAAACTTACGCTGCTATCACAATGCCAAAACCTCTCTCATTCAAAATTCAAGGATATCAAATAGTGATTACGTACAAAAGTTCTCGACTCCGCTCGAACTTTTACAACACCCTTCGACTCCGCTCAGGGTGCCTTCTCCCTATCTTTGCCCCATGCAAAAAGTTGGTATCCTCGGCGGCGGGCAACTCGGCCGCATGCTTTTACAATCTGCCGCAAATTATCCCGTTGAAACGTATGTAATGGAAAATGATGCGCATTGTCCATCAGCACATCTCTGCCATCATTTCATCAAGGGAGATATCAAAGATTTTGAAGCAGTGTACAATTTTGGTAAGCTGGTAGATGTACTTACCATAGAAATTGAAGCCGTTAATGTGGATGCGCTTGAAAAATTAGAAGCGGAAGGTGTAAAAGTGATTCCCAAGCCAGGTGTACTCCGCACTATCAAAAATAAAATTGAACAGAAGAAATACTATCAGCAGCATCAAATACCAACTTCAGAATTTGTTATTACCGAAAACAAAGAAGAACTGAAAGCGCTGGCTTCATTTTTACCAGCAGCCCATAAGCTGGGCATGGGTGGCTATGATGGACGTGGCGTGGAGTTATTAAAAACAGAAGCGGATATTGAAAAAGGTTTTGATGCACCATCGGTTTTAGAAAAGATGGTGAAGGTGGAAAAAGAAATTTCAATGATTGTGGCAGTGGCACAAAATGGCGAAACAACCATGTACCCCCCTGCTGAAATGGTATTTGACCCGCATTTGAATTTACTGGATTATCAAATTTCACCATCCATCCTTCCTGAAAAAATTTTCTGGAAAGTGGAAGCTATTGCAATGGCTGTTGTAAGAAATTTTAATTCACCCGGTTTATTTGCTGTGGAGTTATTTGTTGATAAAAGCGGTGATGTGCTGGTGAATGAAACAGCGCCACGTGTGCACAACAGCGGGCATCACAGCATTGAAGGAAATTATTCCAGCCAGTTTGATATGCTATGGCGCATTTTATTACACTATCCTTTGGGTTGTACGGATGCAATATTGCCTGCCGTAATTTTAAATATAGTGGGCGAAGATGGTTACAGCGGCCCTGCTTATTATGAGGGATTGGATGATGTGTTGAAAATGGAACATGCTTTTGTGCATTTGTATGGCAAAGCTGAAACCAAACCCGGCCGCAAAATGGGACATGTAACGGTGATTGGAAAAGACAGGGATGAATTGATTTATAAGGCAAACAGGATAAAACATATTTTGAAAGTAAAGACAAACCACAGCCCCCTCTAACTCCCCCCAAGGGGGAGAAATCCAAACACAGCCCCCGCCATTCTAAGTTTATAATTTTTTCAAACTGGCTATGGTAGTTGATTAAATCTTCGTGGATAATTTGATTAAATTAATAGGTATATACGTTTAAGTCGCCCATTTTTATTTTCGGCAAAAAATTGGCTCGATAAAACAGCGGTTTGTGATTTCCATCGTCTAATAGTAAATACATCAACAATGAGCTTTAAAATTATAAATAACGGCATCTTAAAAACAGCACGTGTGATTTTTTTTGGAATACCTAAGCGTATATACCTGTAAATTAAATATGTTGTGCTAAGAAAAAATTTGTTTTATAGCGCCAGAGGTGCGATATGTCAGCAGTAAAATCATTTCAAAATAATTAGAGCCCCATCGGGCAATGTCATTAAGTTAAGCGTCACCTCGACCGCAGGGAGAGGTCTCATAAATTTCGTACAGCTTGAATTTTATGAGATGTCTTCCCGCAAAAGCGGGACAAGCTGTTCCTCGACATGACGAAACGCTTAACTTAATGACATTGCCCATCGGGGCGATACATGTACGTAATTTAAAAACATATCGCCCCGATGGGGCTTTGCTTAGGTTTCAACTGTCATTTTCTACTGACATTTCGCCCCTGCCCGTTCCGTTCAGGCGGGCTTACAGGGCTTTATAAAGCAAAATGCTATTTTTAAATAACACACTTCAAATTAAATGTCTTCGCTTAATATGAAGCATCGGTACTTCTATATAAAAAACTGGAGGATGCAGTTGATTGATGAATAGAATTCAGAACGTACAAGAGTCCAGACGCTTATGGTCTGGATGCCGACCGAAAGCGTCGGCATGCGACGCAACCACAGCCAAATACAAGCATCTCAGCCGGTCACATAATCTTCTTTTACCATTCATACAAACAGGGTATTTCTACAAAACTGAATCCTTATCTTTAGCCTTTACAATCACATGAGAATTTATCAACTGCTTGCGATAGGCATGCTCTTTGCCATTGCATCCTGCAAAGAAAAAAAGAATGATCAGGCGGCGGCTAAACCCAATGCGGCCAAAGGCCCCATGATGGTACAGGGTTATATTGTAAAAACCGGCGCTGTGAGTGAACCGCTGGAATTGCCGGGAACATTACTGCCGCTTGAGGAAACAGAAATTCACCCGGAAGTGAATGGACGTATTGTGGGTTTATACATAAACGAAGGTTCCAGCATCAGTAAAGGTGCATTAATGATAAAATTATTTGACGGCGATTTGCAGGCACAACTTAAAAAGCTAAAAGTACAATTACAGATTGCAGAAAAAACAGAAGAACGCAGTAAAGAATTACTGAAGATCAACGGCATCAGCCAGCAGGATTATGATCTTACATTTTTACAGGTAAGTAATATTAAAGCGGATATTGAACTGATTGAAACCAATATTGCCAAAACAGAAATACGTGCACCTTACAGCGGAAAGATTGGTTTCAGAAATGTATCGATGGGCGCCTATATTACTCCTGCCACTATTGTTACCACCATCCGGCAAATCAATCAACTGAAATTACAATTCAGTATTCCGGAAAAATATGCATCAAAAATTGTAATGGGGCAATTGATTCCTTTTTCCATAGCAGGCGCCAGTCAAAAATTTTTGGCAAAGGTGTATGCTACAGAGTCCATTGTGAGTGAAACAACAAGAGGTTTAAATATTCGTTGTCTTGTACAGCAAAGCAGCAATGCATTAGTAGCAGGTGGTTTTGCAAAAGTGGATATGGATTTTGCAAAAAACAATAATGCCCTGCTTGTTCCATCACAATCCATACTGCCGCAGGCAAGAGGAAAGAAAGTAATATTATACAAAGATGGTATTGCCACATTTGCAGATGTACAAACCGGCGTGCGGGACAGTGCCAATGTAGAAATCATCAGTGGACTTAAACCCGGTGATACAATCATCACTACAGGATTAATGGGCATCCGCCCCGATGCAAAACTTAAACTATCTAAAGTGCAGTAACTATGACCATCAGTGAGCTGAGTTTAAAACGGCCTGTACTTGCCATTGTAATGAATATTATCATTATCCTGTTTGGTATAATCGGTTTTCGTTTCCTGGGTGTTCGTGATTATCCTGCTATTGATCCTCCCAATATTAATGTAAGAACTTCTTATCCCGGCGCCAATGCTGATGTGATTGAATCACAAATAACCGAACCGCTTGAAAAATCAATTAATGGAATTGCCGGTGTAAAAAACCTCACCTCCTCCAGCAGCCAGGGCAACAGCAACATCACAGTTGAATTTGAGCTGGGTTATAATTTGGAAGAAGCGGCTAATGATGTGCGTGATAAAGTTTCACAAACAGTTCGTTCCCTGCCTTCTGATTTGGATGCTCCTCCTGTGGTAACCAAAGCAGATGCCAGCAGTGATTTTATTCTTTCCATGACGGTGCAGAGTGAAACAAGAAATCCCTTGCAGCTAACAGAGTATGCCACCAACAATTTACTGGAACGAATTCAAACTATTCCGGGTGTGAGTAATGTAAACATATGGGGCGAAAAAAAATATGCCATGCGTATTTGGTTTGAACCGGAGAAAATGCTTTCCTATAACATTACTGCAAGAGATATTCAAACAGCGCTTGCAAGAGAAAATGTGGAATTGCCCAGCGGAAAAATTGCAGGTAACACTACGGAGCTTTCAGTAAGAACTTTTGGAAGATTAGATACAGAAGAAGAATTCACCAATCTCATTGTAAAAAATATTGGCGGAAGAGATATTAAGCTGGGTGATGTGGCTATTGTTGTGCTGGGACCTGAAAATGAAGAAACGATTTTAAAGGAAAGCGGCATTCCCATGATTGGTCTTGCAGTAATACCACAGCCGGGCAGCAATTATGTGGCCATTGCTGATGAGTTTTTTAAGCGTTATAACCAAATTAAGAAAGATGTACCAGGCGACATCAAAATAAACATGGCGCTGGATCAAACACAGTTTATTAAAAACTCCATTAGCGAAGTGGAAGAAACACTTATGCTTGCTTTTGCGTTGGTGGTACTCATCATCTTTTTATTTTTCCGTGACTGGATTGTGGCTATTCGCCCGCTCATTGATATTCCTGTTTCATTAATTGGCGCTTTCTTTATTATGTACCTGGCAGGTTTCAGCATTAATGTGTTAACACTGCTGGCCATTGTACTGGCAACAGGATTGGTGGTGGATGATGGTATTGTGGTTACAGAAAACATTTTCAAAAAAATGGAACAGGGCATGGATAAATACCGTGCTGCACGTGAAGGAAGCAAAGAAATTTATTTTGCTGTAATTGCAACCTCTATCACACTGGCGGTTGTATTTCTGCCCATCATCTTCTTACAGGGATTTACCGGAAGATTGTTCCGTGAGTTTGGAATTGTAGTGGCGGGTGCGGTATTGATTTCAGCATTTGTATCACTTACACTCACACCTGTATTGAATGTATATCTCACCCGTAAAGGAGGTATGCGGCATGGATGGTTTTACCGTGTTACAGAGCCATTTTTTCATGGCATGGAAAACGGTTACAACTATTTCCTGAAACGATTCATGCGTATAAGATGGATGGCCCTGGTAATTGTGGTGGTTTGTTTTGGAATGATTTATTATATCTGGAATCATTTACAGAGTGAACTGGCGCCACTGGAAGACAGGAGCCAGTTTCGGATGCAGGTAACAGCGGCCGAAGGCACCAGCTATGATGCCATGGATCAGTATATTGACAAACTCACAAACTTAGTGCTGGATTCAGTACCCGAAAAACAGGTAGTGGTGTCTGTTACTGCACCCGGTTTTACCGGTTCGGGCTCAGTAAATACAGGTTTTGTAAGAACAGTATTGATTCCACCGGCACAACGTAAGCGAAGCCAGCAGCAGATTGTGGATATGATCAGTAAAAATTTACCAAAGTATAATGAAGTGAGAGCTTTTCCGATACAGGAACAAACTATATCTGTAAATCGCAGAGGTGGTTTACCGGTACAGTTTGTATTGCAGAATAATAATTTTGAAAAACTGCGGAGTGTAATGCCCAAATTTTTGGAAGAAGCCAACAAGAGCAGTGTATTTGCAGGAGTGGATGTTGATTTGAAATTTAATAAACCTGAATTAAAAATTAATATTGACCGTTTAAAAGCAAGTGAACTGGGTATTAGTGTGGCAGATATTTCTGAACTGCTTCAAATTTCACTAAGCAACAGAAGACTGGGCTATTTTATTAAAGAAGGAAAACAATACCAGGTAATGGGCCAGGTACTTCGCAACAACCGTGATGACCCAACAGATCTGAAAAATTTATATGTTCGTAATGCTGCCGGACAAATGTATTCACTGGATCAGTTTGTAAGTTTCAGTGAAGAAACCACACCACCAACACTCTATCATTTTAACCGCTATAAATCTGCCACCATCAGTGCAGGATTAGCGCCGGGTAAAACTGTGGGTGATGGTATTAAAGAAATGCAGCGTATTGCTGATGCTGATAAACTTCTCGATGAAACATTTACCACAGCGCTTGCCGGCACTTCACGTGATTTTGCAGAAAGCAGCGGTAATACCTTATTTGCATTCTTCCTTGCGCTGATATTGATTTATCTTGTACTGGCGGCACAATTTGAAAGTTTTATTGATCCTGTTATTATTATTGTTACTGTACCATTGGCCATTGCCGGGGCGCTGCTGTCGCTGTGGCTGTTCAATCAAACCATCAATATCTTTTCACAGATTGGAATGATTATGCTCATAGGTCTTGTAACCAAGAACGGAATCCTGATTGTGGAATTTGCCAACCAAAAGAAACATGCTGGCATGATGAAAAAAGATGCGGTGATTGAAGCCGCCACCATGCGT
Organism: Chitinophagaceae bacterium; assembly: GCA_019747705.1. Classification (GTDB taxonomy): domain Bacteria; phylum Bacteroidota; class Bacteroidia; order Chitinophagales; family Chitinophagaceae; genus Lacibacter. The sequence goes on from JAIEQM010000037.1 coordinate 11,501, forward strand.
TTACGTCCTATCTTAATGACCAGCCTGGCTATGAGCCTGGGTGCATTACCGCTGGCTTTATCATTAGGCGCTGCATCTACCAGCCGTGTCCCATTGGGGATTGTAATTGTAGGCGGTATTATGTTTTCACTGGTTCTTACCTTGTTTGTAATACCTGCCATGTATTCATTTCTTTCATCTAAAAAAATAAAAGTGCATGCGGAAGATTTGAGTTTTTCAGAATGAAAACGAAAACTATGCGACCAAAATATAAAATAACTAATTACCGCATGAAACTGAAGCTGCTATTACCAAGCTTGCTGATTAATGTTATTGTGCCGGCACAAACTTCTGTTCTTACAGTTGATGAAGCTGTAAAAATGGCTATTGAAAAAAACTTTGATGTGGAGATTGAACGCAATGCGCAGCAAATTGGAATTATCAACAACAATTGGGGAGTAGCAGGTTTGTGGCCAAATATCACAATAAACGCAGCAACAGGTTATGCAAGAAACAATCTTGAACAGCAACTGGCCAATGGCACAACCATTAAACGAAATGGCGCCAGCCTGCGTAATTTGAATGCAGGCTTTGCTGTAAGCTGGCGCATGTTTGATGGCATGCGCATGTTTGCTGCCAAAAAACGTTTGGAAGAACTGGAGAAGATGGGTGAACTGAATTTCAGAAATCAAATTAACACAACAGTATTCAATATTATCGGCGCTTATTATCAAATTGTACAACTGAACCAGCAACGAAAAGCCTTAAAAGAAACGATTAAATTTTTTGAAGAGCGAAAGCTGATTGCAGAAAGCAGGTTTACAATCGGCACTGCACCTAAAACAGATTTCCTGCAGGCGCAGGTTGATTTAAACCAGCAGAAAGGAAATTTACTTTCCATTGAAAACAACATAAGAATTGCCAAAGCAAATTTCAACAATCTTTTGGGGCGAAAACCTGAAACAATTTTTGAAGTAAGTGAAACCATTACACCCGATGCTTCTATCAGCTTTGAATCCTTGCAGCAAAAAGCAGCATCCGATAATTATGATTTGCTGATGGCGCAAAACAATCTTTCTATTTTGGCACAACAGAAAAGGGAAATCATGAGCCAGCGTTTGCCTGCTGTTACGCTCAATACCAATTTCAATCTCAACCAAAACAGGAATGATGCGGGTTTTAATTTGTTTACAAGAAACCTCGGCCCAAATGGAAACATCGGTATTACCATTCCATTGTTCCAGGGCGGAGTTGTAAAAGCACAGGAACGTGTAACAGATGTGCAAATAAAAAATCAACGTGTGGTGATTGACCGTTTGAAAAACCAGGTAAATACCAATTTGGTAAATGCGTATTTTAATTTTCAGAATGCATTGCAGTTGGTTGAACTTGAAAAAACAACTTTGAAACTGATTGAAGAAAATAATTTAATTGCTACAGAACGTTTTCGAAAACTGACAATTACGTCATTGGAGTTGCGCCAGGTACAATTAGATTATATCAATGGCCAAACACGTTACATTAATGCCTTATTTCAAGCAAAGCTTGCAGAAACCGAAATGAAATTATTAGCAGGCAGTTTGAGCAATCTTTAATGCTGGAACAAAGAAGCACGCCCCGTCCGACGCCCTCGTCTGACGGGATTCATAAGTAACTTAAACTTATTCAAACATTTACCGCCATCAGACGGGGCGTCAGATGGCCCCCAACTTTTCTACTTGCCTTTTCTTTTGTTTCTTTACACCAAATTTATTTATGGCAAATCCTCTGGTTGGAATTATTATGGGCAGCGACAGTGATTTACCTGTTATGCAACCCGCTGCTGATATATTAAAAGAATTTGACATTGCTTTTGAATTGACGGTTGTATCTGCACACCGCACTCCTGCACGCATGATGGAGTATGCACAAACTGCAAAGAACAGAGGATTAAAAGTAATTATTGCCGGTGCAGGTGGCGCTGCACATTTACCCGGCATGGTGGCAAGCGTTACCACATTACCGGTGATTGGTGTTCCTGTTAAGTCTTCCAACTCTATTGACGGATGGGATTCTGTACTTTCTATTTTACAAATGCCGAATGGTGTACCGGTGGCAACGGTTGCACTTAATGCATCTAAGAATGCGGGCATACTGGCCGCAGAAATTATTGGAACCTTTGATGAAGCCGTTGCTCAAAAACTGGCAACCCATAAAACCCAAATGAATGATGATGTGCTGGGCAAAGTAGAAAAGATGAAGCAGGAAGGATGGGAGAATAAATTTGATTAAAATTTTTTATGCAGATACGAAGCTTTCTTATTTCAACAGTACTATGCGGATTGTTTTTGCCCTCCTGTACATTAATCAGGTATGCCTATATGCCAACACAACAACACGTACCCAATCTTAAAGAAAAAAATGATTCAAGGTTAACAGCATCTCTGGGAACACCTGCTGCTGGTAATGAAACCAACTACAGCATACAGGCAGCATACGCCATCACCAATCACTTCGCACTCACAGGCGGCATCAATGGAACTTATAACGGTACAGATAACTTAACGACTACAATAAACAATGTGACCAAAAATTTTGAGGTTAGGTACAAAAGGCCTTCGTTTGAACTGGGAGCCGGTATTTTTTATCCGATAAGCAAAGACAAAAAAGTGATGTTTGAAACATACGCAGGTTACGGGGCAGGCAAAAATAATATTACAGAGTTTATTAATAACGTTCAAACAAATTTTCATAACAGCCGCACCAACCGCTTTTATGTACAGCCCATTTTAAGTTTTCATCCCGCCGATTTTATTTCAATAAGCGGATCAGTTCGTTATAACAATATTGGCTACAACAGTATTACTACAGGTTATACAAACACTGAACTCATTAACTATAAACTCAGTGATCTTTCATTAAAGCGAATTGAGTTTTTAGAGCCCTCGCTTGCTGTAACGGGTGGCGTTAACAGTGTGCCCTGGCTGCGTTTGCAAACACAGTTAACAAGTGTAAATCTTTTGAGCGGTGTAAATATTAATTACAGGGTTCCTTTTCTTTCTCTCGCTGTTCAAATTGACCCGG
>JAIEQM010000157.1 GCA_019747705.1 Chitinophagaceae bacterium
CCAAAAGAATTTTTTACCTCTTGAGCGGGCTTAACCTGTCAGGTCTTATCCAATGAATTGAAACTGCATCAGCTATAAGCTGTAACTCATACCCCCGTTACTCTGAGACCTGACAGGTTGATGACCTTAAAACGTTTTATAAATTGTCTTTCGTTACAAAATTTAGTAAATAACCTGTCAGCGTCAGTAACTAAAATCTTTGAATTCATACAAACCATTGAAAGCATATGGCAGGAAATTTACAACCACTTAATTGTCCGACGCTGACAGGTTTACTCATCATAGCTGAATATCCAAAAGAATTTTTTACCTCTTGAGCGGGCTTAACCTGTCAGGTCTTATCCAATGAATTGAAACTGCATCAGCTATATGCTGTAACTCATGCCCCCGTCTTTTTCATCTTTCAACTGTATGCCGATGGCAGTAAGTTCATTCCGTATTTTATCGCTGGTAACAAAATCTTTTTTGCTTTTTGCATCTTTCCGGATTTGAATGAGCAATTCCATCACCGCTTTCATCTTTTCATCTTCTGCACCGCTCACTGATTTCAAACCAAAAATATCTTCCACAAATAACTTCAACTGCTGCTGCAATAAAGCAAGCGTACTGCTGCTGAGTACATCTGCTGCAATATGTTTATCCTTTATGCCATTGATCACCGGCACCAGTTCAAACATATTGGCCAGCACTTTTGCTGTATTCAAATCATCATTCATAAATTCAGCAAACTCTCCAATAAGCCCGTTAACTTTTGTATCAAGCTCTGCATCTTTAGCTTCGTACTTCGTATCTCTTACTTCATACTTCATCATCCAGTCATACGCTTCCCACAAACGTTTCAATCCTCTTTCTGCTGCTGCCAGCGCTTCATTACTGAAATCAAGTGTGCTCCTGTATTGTGTTTGCAGAATAAAGAAGCGGATGGTCATGGGGTGAAACGCTTTCTCCAGCAAAGGATGATTGCCACTGAACAACTCTGTTAATTTGATCACATTGTTATAACTCTTGCCCATCTTCTTACCATTGATGGTAATCATATTGTTGTGCATCCAGTAACGAACAGGTGCTGTATGGTTGCAAATGGTGCTTTGTGCAATTTCACTTTCATGATGCGGAAACTGCAAATCCATCCCACCGCCATGTATATCAAACTGTGCACCAAGATATTTGGTAGCCATGGCCGAGCATTCAATATGCCAGCCGGGGAAACCAACACCCCACGGACTTTTCCAGCGCATGATATGTTCAGGCGCTGCATTCTTCCATAAAGCAAAATCAGCACGGTCACGTTTTTCTTCCTGTCCTTCCAGTTCACGTGTGGTTTCCAGCAAATCATCCATTACTCTGCCGCTCAGCTTTCCATAATCATGTGAGGCCGCATATTTTTTTACATCAAAATAAACTGAACCATTTTTTTCATAGGCATAACCTGCTTTCATGATTTCTTCAATCATACCAATCTGTTCTACAATATGCCCTGTTGCAGTTGGTTCAATGCTCGGGGGAATAGTATTGAACTGTTCCATCGCCCAATGAAACAGGTTGGTGTATTTCTGCACCAGTTCCATGGGTTCTAATTTTTCAAGCACCGCTTTTTTTGAAATTTTATCTTCTGCTTCACGGCCTTCTTCTTCAAAATGACCTGCATCGGTAATGTTGCGCACATAACGAACCTTATAACCGAGATGTGTTAAGTAACGGTACAACACATCAAACGTAATATAAGGCCGTGCATGACCGAGATGACTTTCCCCGCTCACCGTGGGTCCGCACACATACATGCCCACATGGCCGGGTGTAAGAGATTCAAATACTTCTTTCTGACGGGTGAGAGAATTATAAACTTTTAACTGCGACATAAAATTGAAATGATTGGGAATGAAGCATATTGTTGACAGAAGGAAGCGTGTATTTACATCAGCAAATACAACAGCAGGGGCAACAACAACATTGGAAGAAATTCTTCATTGAAACAAAGGTAGGGGTTCCCGCCTTTATTTTAAAGGAAGTACAAAAGAGGCAGTAACCGGGCAGTGGTCGCTCAACGAAGGCCGCACAACATGTGTGCTTTGAAGTACTAACGAGGGGCTGTGCCATATATAATCAATACGCAGTGTGGGGGATAAATACTGAAAGGTGCGGCCAATACCATTCCCCTTTTCAAGGTGTGCATCTTTTAATCCCTTACCAATGGTTTGATAAGCATAAGAATTGGGCACATCATTAAAATCGCCGCAAAGAATAACAGGATACGGGCTTTTATTTACTTCTTCTTTTATATTGTGTGCCTGTATAGCACGCAGTACATTGGCATTCTTCATTTTGTTGATAAGGGTGCGGCCCACACGTTTTACATTTTCAACATCCTGGTCATTGATATTATCAATAAAGTCATAATCAGTTTTTACAAAATGCATGCTTTGCATGTGCACCACAAAACAGCGGATGGTATCACTGCCCACCAGCAAATCGGCCCAGATAAAAGTGTGGTTGTATTGCGGCACGGGCTGTACTTTTTTCCATTGTAAAACTGGATAATTGGAAAACAGCGCCACACAAAAGGGAAAGTAACGTTCATTGCGCCTGCCTCCGTTTGTATGCACTCCAAAACTGCGGTCGTTACCTGCAACGGCATATTTAAATCCAAGTTTTGCCTTTAAACTGTCAAGGCTCATGTAAGAGTTACTGTCTAATGAAAAAACCAGTTCCTGTACTGCCAGCACGCCGGCATTCAATTCTTTTGCCTTTTGAATCATCTGCTCATCATGATTTCCACCACGTTCATAAAAATTAAGGAGGTGTACATTCCATGTGGCTATTTTAAAACCGGGCTCCGCTGTTTGTTTAGCAGTACCGTTAACCGCAATTATTTTTTGAATGAGCGGAATGCAAAGCAGTAAAGTAATGATGGGAATAAGCGTAAGTTTTCGTTTTGCCAAAAGCCAGAATACAAGAAACCCAATTTGTATAAGTACCAGGAACGGAAATGTAAGTGCAAACAGGTTAATGAACCAGAAATAAGCCTGGTTACTTTTGGGTAATACATAAACAAGCAGCATGCAACTACTTACCAGTACATTACAGAGTACAATAAACTGTTTGGTAAACTTTCTGATAACACCCGGCATTAATAAAATTAATTTTCGTTTTCGCTGGCCCTTTTTAAAATATCTTTTTCTTCCTGGGTGAGTGAATCATAACCTTTGGCACTGATTTTATCCAGTATATCATCCACTCTTTTTTCATTGAGATTGGGTTTCTTTACAAACGGGTCCCTGCCCTTTGTATTATAAAACACCTGTTTTTTTACAACGGGTTTTAATTTTCGTTTAGAAGGATCAAAGAGGTTAAAGAACCAGTTGTAAAGTTGGTGCATCCATTGGCCGGGATCAGCGCCTGCCTGGATACAACGCATATAAATAAATCCTGCAGCAGCCCCCCCTGCATGAGCAAGTAGTTTTGGGAATGCATTGCCTGATGTTGAAAGATTGGCAATATCAATAACCACAAAAATGGCTGTAATCACCCAAATAGGAATGCCGCCTCCAATCATAGGAAACAAACGGTAATCGGGGGATGTAACCGTTGCTGCAAGTGCCATCGTCATTACAGATGCACCTGCGCCGGTATAACTGAAACCTCCGGGAGGTAAATTATATTTTGGCAGGAGGTTAGCGCTTATAACAAATAAAACTGCACCGGTAAGCGCCCCATATATGTAAACCGGAACAATATGCCTGTTGCCGGTTAAATCCTGAAGAAGAAACCCGAAGGTCCATAAAAAAAACATGTTGCCCACCAGCATCCAAACATCATAATGCGAAAACATGTGTGCAACAATTACCCAGGGATGTGTTGCCAGTGTACTTAATTTAGCAGGTAAATAGAAAGAAGGCAATACCTGTGATTGAAAGACCACTTCTGTACTTCCGCTTAACTCATACGTAATACTTGTAAATTTTAAAATAATAAACACCATTGCATTGATAAAAATGAGCATGAGCAATGCATGGCCATTTTGACCAAGCCATGTTTTGTTTCTTTGTTGTGTTTGCGGGTAAGCCATAGTTGAATTGAATTACACTAATAAAACGTTTTCCGGTTGCGTTTGTTCCAGTAAACAACTAATAAAAATCCAATCAATGCACCGCCCAGGTGGGCAAAGTGGGCAATATTTCCCCCGCTGTTACTAATGCCCAGCCATAATTCAATGCCCGCATAAATGATTATAAACCATTTGGCCTTGATGGGAATAAACATGTATAAATAAATGAGCGTATTTGGAAAGAGGTAACCAAAAGCAACAAGACAACCGAATATGGCGCCGGATGCGCCCACTGTGGGTGTGCTGATTAAAAAGTCTGCGCCTTCTTTCACAGCATCCCTTGCCTGCTCTATATAGTTTACATTGGAAGGATCAAACCTCCATTGGTTAATTAAAGTATTGAGTTTTTGCACCTCCATGCTGGGATGAACACCATACTTATTAAAAAAACTGTACAGTTTATCAGGAGAAGGTACCTGTTGAAATAAATCTGCATCGCTTAACAATGTTCTTGTTTCCAGAAACAGCCATCCAAGATGAAGGGCTGCCGCACCCAGGCCGCACAAAATGTAAAAGATTAAAAACTTTTTTGGACCCCACATATTTTCGAGCATACTGCCAAACATCCACAACGCAAACATATTAAACAGAATATGCGCAAAACTCCCATGCATAAATAAATGAGTTACTAACTGGTGGGGCTTAAACAGGGATGATCTTATATTATGCAATGCAAAAAGATCTGTAATCCAACCCTGCTCACCTTTTTGAAGTGTTGACTGCGCCAAAAAAACAAGCACATTAATAATAATCAAATTCTTAATTACTGGTGGTAACACCTGGAAACCCCCGGGTCGTATTTGCTGATAACTCACTCTTAATTTATTTTAATACCTTTTGCGAATTTCGGGATTGAAGCGGTAACCCAATGAAAAGATTTTATGAATTAACCTTTCAGCGCCAATGCCGCCACATTTTCTATATGATGCGTATGCGGAAACATATCCACCGGCTGTAACTGCTCTACGGTATATTTTTCACCCAGCAGTTGGAGATCCCTGGCCTGTGTGGCCGTATTGCAGCTCACATATACAATACGTGGGGCGGCAATATCCAGCAGCTTCTTCACTAATTTTTCATGCATACCTGCACGGGGCGGGTCAGTAATAATCACATCCGGTTTTCCGTGCAGGGCAAAAAAATCATCATTGCATATATCAATTACATCACCGGCATAAAAACGGGTATTGGTTAAACCGTTCAGCGCCGCATTTTCTTTTGCATCTTCAATGGCATCGGCTACGGTTTCCACGCCCACAATTTGCCGGGCTCCTTTGCTGCAAAAAATACCAATGCTGCCCGTGCCGCAATACAAATCATACAAAATTTCTGTACCGCTTAATTGGGCAAAGTTCCTGGTAACACGGTACAGTTGTTCAGCCTGTTTGGTATTGGTTTGAAAAAAGGATTTGGGGCTCACTTTAAAAACAAAATCTTCCAGATGTTCTATGATATACCCGTTACCGTAAAATACCTGTGGTGTTAAATCATAAATACTGTCGTTCCATTTGGGGTTGATGGTATAAAGCAGTGTTGTAATTTCAGGAAACTCCGCCAGCAGTGCTGTAAGTAATAATTTTCTGTTGAATTCATCATCATAGCCCATTGTAATGTTCACCATCGCTTCACCGGTGGTGGACGTGCGGATAATCATGGTACGCAGCCAGCCGGTATGTTCTTTAATATTGTAAAAACTTAACTGGTGCAATAATGCAAACTTCCGTACAAAATTGCGGATGGCATTGCTGGGTTCCGGTTGCAGGTAGCAGGTATCAATATCAATGGCTTTATCAAAAACCCCGGGCACATGAAAACCCAGAGCCCCTCCACTCTCTGAAGACGGGTTTTCTTTTTCCGGAGATAATAAAAGTTGTTCTTCCCTTTCTTTATCCCGTTTTATTAACTCATCCCTTGTTAAATATTTTTTGCTGCTGAAAGTAAACTCTAATTTGTTACGATAATACCTGGTGGCATCAGAAGCAATAATGGGAAGCAATGGCGGCAACTCCAGTTTGCCGATGCGTTTGAGGTTTTGCTCCACCTCCTTTTGCTTGTATTGCAATTGATCAGCATACGGAAGCATCTGCCACTTGCATCCGCCGCATAAACCAAAGTGGCTGCAAAAGGGTGTTGCCCGCCGCTGTGAATGGGTATGAAAATGAACAGCCCTGCCTTCAGCCCAGTCTTTTTTGCTTTTGCCCAGTTGCACATCCACCACATCACCGGGTACTGCGCCTTCAATAAACACCACTTTGCCATCCACTCTTGCCAGGGAGCGGCCTTCGGCCGCATAATCTTCCACAGTTACGGATTGAAGTATGCGGATTTGTTTTTTCTTTCTCACGGCGCAAAGGTAAATGAAACCCTTTTTGCAAAAGAACCGTCAAATGAATAAGCAAATCATTAACAACCACTCCAATTTTTTGAATTAATTTAGCCCTTTGAATATGAAAAAGACATTCTTACTTCTTTTTGCCACTATCCTCATTGCCCGTACTTACAGCCAGGTTTACAGCATTACTGTTCAGTACAAACCGGCAACAGGTTCTTTTTTATATCTCGGTTATTATTTTGGAGATAAAAAATATGTACAGGATTCAGCAGTGATTGACAATGACGGCACGGCTATCTTTAAAGGTGAAAAACCATTAGTGGGCGGTTTGTATATTCTTGTGGATGAAAAGAAACAGCGGTTCTTTGATTTGCTCATTGATAAAGAACAGCATATTGAACTCAGCATTGATACTTCTGATTTCAGTTTGAAATCAGTTAAGGGTTCATCTGACAACAATTACCTCGATGCCTATAAAAAAGCCACTTCTGATTTTTTCCGAAATTATAATCAATGGCAAAATGATTTAAAGAGCGCCAAAACAAAAACCGACAGCATTGCCATTGAAAAAAAGATGAACCTGGCGGCCGAACGTTCGCAACACTGGAGAGACAGTTTTACACTGGTGCATCCTGACAGTTACCTGGCGCTTTTATTCCGTTTAATGAAAGAACCTGTTTATACCGTTGGCGGTAAAAAAACAAAACAGGATACACTTAATGCTTATATCAATTATAAAAAACAATACTGGCAGGATATTACCTTATCTGATGAGCGTCTTTTACGAACACCCATGTTTGAACAAAGGCTTACAAGGTATTTTGAAAATGTAGTGATCCGCCACCCCGACAGTATTAAATATGAAACAGATAAGTTTATTTTATACAGCCGCAGCAATACCACCATGTTCCGTTATTTCATTAACCGTTTTACCAACGAGTATATGAACCCCAAATACATGGGCATGGATGTGGTGTTCCTGCACCTCTTTGAAAAATATTATCTCACCAACCAGGTTACCTGGCTGGAGCCAAAAGATAAAGACCTGGTGTTTAACCGGGCTTACAGTCTTATGGGGAATGTGCTGGGCGAGCCTGCTGCTGAACTCAACATGCTTGACACACTGGATAAAAAAGTAAATCTTTACAGTATTAAAGCTCCTTATACCCTGGTGGTGTTCTGGGATCCTGATTGCGGGCATTGTAAGGAAACCGTTCCGGTAATTGACAGTATGTATAAAAATTTCTGGCAAAAAACAGGAATGCAACTGGTGGGTGTGCTGGTGGATACAGTACGTACAGCCAAAAACAAATTGCCTGAAGTAAAAAAACACTGGATGGAATTCATTCATGAAAAAAATCTTTTGGGCTGGAACCACTGGTACCAGGCATTTGAGGCGAGAGAGGAGGAAAAACGCAATAACCTCCCCGGTTTCAGGCAGAATTATGATGTTTATCAAACACCTACAATATATTTGCTGGATAAAGACAAACGGATTGTTGCAAAAAAAATAAGTCCTGAACAGATCAATGATTTTTTGAAACATCAACAAACAAAAAACAACCCTTAACGTCCTTTAAAAAATCTGTATGCGAAACCAACTCACTGCACTGCTGCTGCTCCTTTGCATCAGTTCATCAGCCCAAACTATTTTCACCTATGGTAACAAACAGGTAAATAAAGCCGAGTTCTGGCGGGCCTTTACCAAAAACAATACGGGCGCCAGTACTGAAAAAGCCATCCGTGATTATCTTGATTTGTATATCCGTTTTAAATTAAAAGTGCAGGCTGCAAAGGATGCAAAGCTGGATACCCTGCCCAATATTACCAGTGATGTGGCCGGTTTCCGTGCACAGCTTATTGAACAATACATGCGCAACCAGAACAGCAGTAAAGATTTAATTGCTGAAGCTGCTGAACGTAATAAACAGGAACTTGAAATTGCACATGTGTTTGTTGCATTTAATAACGACAGCGCTGCAGCTAAATCACAAATTGAAAAAGCTTATAGAGAGTTGCAGGGCGGGGCAGATTTTAATAAAACATCTGCCACATACAGCAATAACGATTTTGTAAAAAACAGCAGAGGTTATATTGGCTTTATCTCTGTGTTTTCTTTGCCGTATGATTTGGAGAACACCGTTTATGCATTAACACCCGGCGCTTTTTCAAAACCCGTGATGGGAGCAAAAGGCCGGCATATTTTTAAATTGATAAGCAAACGAACTAACCCGGGTTTAATGAAAGCTGCACAGATATTAATTGCCGTGCCGCAGGATGCCACCCCGCAGGAAAAAGCTGCTGCTAAATCATTAATTGATTCATTGTATAAAATTCTTGAAGCAGGCAGCAGGTTTGAAGAGGTGGCCCGCACTTACAGCATGGACAAGCTTACGTATTCAATGGGCGGTTTAATGCAGGAGTTTACATACACCAAATATGATCCCTCCTTCAGCAATCCTGTTTTTGCATTGAAGAAAGATATGGATATAACAAAACCATTTCTCACCTCAGCAGGATGGCATATTGTGCAAAGGCTGGGCTTAACACCGGTAAAATCAGATTTAAATGACCCCATGGTGTATGAAGAATGGAATAACCGTGTAAGTTCTGATCCACGCATTGCAGTAGCCATGCAACGGATGAAGGATGAAATGAAAAAAGCAGGCGGATATAAAGCCGCTGCGTATAATGAAAAAGAGTTGCGGACACTTACTGATACAATGCTGAAAGCAAAGGATTATGTTTCCTTTTTTAAGACAAACAAACAAAAGCCTTTGTTTTTCTTAACCGGTAAAACGGTGAGCATTGCTGACTGGCTGCAGTATGCCAAAAGCCAGCGTTCATTTCCCAAGTTTGGCGACAGAAATGATTATAAAAATGTAATGACACAGTTTGTAAATGAAACGGTTGAACAGTATTATAAAGACCGGCTTGAAAATACCAATGAAGATTTCCGCTACCAGTTAAAAGAATTTACAGAAGGCAGTTTGTTGTTTGAAGTAATGGAACGGACTATCTGGAGCAAGGCGCCCGCTGACAGCGCTGGTCTTGCCAAATATTATGCCGCCAATAAAACCAAATACAAATGGCAACCCAGTGTAAATGCCATTGTGTACAACTGCTCTGATACCGCTACTGCCAATGAGGTGATGCGGCAAATGAAACAAAACCCCAAACGCTGGAAAGATATTATGGACAACATGGGTGGCAAGGCGCTGGCCGACAGCGGACGTTTTGAATATAATCAGTTGCCCGTGCAACAGGGTTCTGTTTTAACACCGGGTTTATTTACACAGGAAGTAAATGTAAATGATGGTTCTGCTTCTTTTTGCTATATCATTAAAACTTATGCAGGCAGTGAGCAGAGGAGTTTTGATGAAGCCAAAGGCCTGGTGATTAATGATTACCAGCAGTTGCTGGAAGAGCAATGGATTAACCAGCTTAAAAAGAAGTACCCGGTAAAGGTGAATGAAGGGGTGGTGAAGGGGTTGAAGTAAAAAAGTAACTCATATAAACAAGAAGGCCGTGAACAATCACGGCCTTCTTGTTACTTCGGTTTTGACTTTGCTTTGAGCCAATCCACAATTTCATCTGTTGCTTTACTTCCGGTTGAGATATCAATAACTGTTTGATAAGTATCTTCTTTTGAAGACAAAAGTTCAAACCCTTCTTCAAGTACCGCTAGCATGGCAAGAAAACCTGTACGTTTGTTCCCGTCAACAAAGGGATGGTTCATAATAATACTTTCACAGATTGCAGCAGCCTTTTCAAATACTGTTGGATACAGGTTTTCTCCTCCAAATGTTTGGTAAGGCCGGGCTATTGCGCTCTCTAATGATCCTTCATCCCTCAGTCCATGTGAACCACCATATTCAATAATTGAGAGCGAATGAAGTTTCAGAACAATTTCTTTCGTAATCATTCTGCAAGCTTTTTTAAAACTTCACCATATTGTTCAGCAGCTTTTTTGAAAAATGCTTCAGCATCAAAACTTTTTTCTTTGTTCTTTAGTTTTTCGATATGCTCCAGGATTTCCTTTATGTCTGTTTCATTATTTATAGAAGCAAGTCCTTCGGCGGCTTTTGCTTTCATTTCTGCCACACTCATAAAAAATAATTTAGTATTTAAAGTTACAAAAAATTAACCGAAGGTTTATCGTCCGGGCCATCTGCCCAAAATACAGCGGGCAGCTCATCCGGTGGTTGATAAGATGAAACATGCTCATTAAAAAAGGGCAGCGAAAATATCGTTGCCCCCTTCAATAAATACTTCATTAACTCACAACACATTCTTCGCCACGTTATAAATAATTTTGGGGCTGCCGAGTGTGTAATAATGCAATACAGGCGCTCCAAATTCCTTTAACTCTTTTGATTGTTGTGTGAGCCATTCGGTTCCCACTTTTTTGCAATCGTCATCTGTTTTTGCTTTCATCATTTCATTACTCAGTTCCGTAGGAATATCAACATGAAAGGTGCGGGGTATAACGGATAATTGTTTTTTACTGGTAAGCGGTTTTAATCCCGGAATGATGGGCACTTCAATACCCATGGCACGGCATTCTTTTACAAAGGCGAAAAACTTGCTGTTGTCGAAAAACATCTGCGTCATAATATACTCTGCGCCAGCATCCACTTTTTCTTTGAGGCGCTGCATTTCAATTTCCATATTGGGGCATTCAAAATGTTTTTCGGGATAACCAGCCACACCTGCACAAAAATCGGTACGGAAACCTTCACGGATATCTTCTTCCAGGTAAATACCATGATTGAGATTAATGGTTTGTTTCAGAAGATCAATAGCCAGCCTGTTGCCTTCAGGATGCGGTTCAAAATTGCTTTCGTTTTTGGCAGCATCGCCACGGAGTATCAGTACATTTTGCACACCAATAAAGTTGAGATCAATTAACGCATCTTCTGTTTCCCGTTTGGAAAAGCCGCCGCAAATGAGATGCGGCACCGCATCAATATTGTAATGGTTTTGAATGGCAGCACAAATACCAACGGTGCCCGGGCGTTTCCGCACTTCCACTTTTTCAAAGGTACCATCTGCTTTTTTCTTAAACACCTGCTCGGCACGGTGATACGTAACATTAATGAACGATGGTTTGAATTCCATTAAGGGATCCAGGTGATCATAAATGGAGTTGATGGTTTTTCCCTTGAGCGGGGGAAGAATTTCAAAAGATACCAATGTGTCTTTTGCCTGTGCTATATGTTCTGTTACCTTCATGCTTTTTGCACTGATTGCTTTTTGTTTTTATAACTGCCGCCGCAAACCACAGCTTTATTGAAAACGGAACCCTGAAGCCCGCCCGGATGAATTACGTTCGGACGGGTGTGCGACGCAACAGGTGATGCCATGAAATACGAATGCCGGTATCACCAATTTTGCAAACTTAATTCAGCAGCAGTTGTAAATCAAATGAATGTTGGGGCTTCTTTCACATTTTAATGATTTGAGTTGAGGGGGAATGCGGTATTTTCGCAGCAAACTGAATACTTTGAGCTTAACAATACATACCAAAAGTTTGGTGAAGCGCTATCGGAGCCGCACCGTGGCCAACCAGGTGAGTATTGATGTGAAACAGGGTGAGATTGTGGGATTGCTGGGGCCCAATGGCGCCGGTAAAACCACTACGTTTTATATGGTGGTGGGGTTTATTAAACCGGATGAGGGCGAAGTGTTTCTCAATGATGAGAACATTACAAAGATGCCCATGTACAAACGTGCACAAATGGGCATTGGCTATTTACCGCAGGAAGCCAGTGTGTTTCGTAAACTTACCGTGGAAGAAAATATAGCAGCGGTGCTGGAGATGACGAACCTGGGTAAAGAACAGCAACAACAGAAGCTGGAAGAATTGCTTACAGAGTTCCGGCTGCATCATGTACGTAAAAACCAGGGCGACAGTTTGAGTGGTGGTGAAAGAAGACGTACGGAGATTGCACGTGCCCTTGCTGTGGATCCCAAATTTATTTTACTGGATGAGCCTTTTGCCGGTGTGGATCCCATTGCGGTGGAAGATATTCAGGC
This sequence comes from Chitinophagaceae bacterium, assembly GCA_019747705.1. Classification (GTDB taxonomy): domain Bacteria; phylum Bacteroidota; class Bacteroidia; order Chitinophagales; family Chitinophagaceae; genus Lacibacter. The sequence goes on from JAIEQM010000157.1 coordinate 12,477, forward strand.
CGTGGTGGCAAAATTGAAGTATAAAAACATTGGTATTTTAATTACTGACCATAACGTAACTGAAACACTGAGCATTTGCGACCGTGCTTATTTGTTGATTGAAGGAAAAATTTTTAAACATGGTACAGCAGAAGAGCTGGCAGATGATGAACATGTGAGGCGCTTGTATTTGGGAAGAAATTTTGAACTGAAGCGGAAGGATTATTTACACGAGGAAGCTGAAGAAGCAGCCATTAAAGCGATAAATGATGCACAGAATGAATTATAAGTGATAACTTACTCTATAATCAGGAGCTTAAAACCATTAAATAAACCTTTTCTTAATTTCCCTAAGTTTTATATCTTTCGGCTGTCAGCATGAAACTTCTGAGTCCTGCCATATCAAGATTGGTCCGCCTGCGCATGTGGCGGATTGAAAGCTGGATGAATCATCCGGTGAGTGCACAGCGTGAAGTATTGCAGGATATTGTTACCACCGCCCAGTACACACAGTTTGGTCATCAGTACCAATTTTCAAAACTATTTACGGTAAGGGATTTTAAAAACACGGTGCCGGTTCATGAGTATGAAGATTTAAAACCTATGATTGAACGGATGATGAACGGTGAAGAAAATGTATTATGGCCCACACCGGTAAGCTGGTTTGCCAAAAGCAGCGGCACCACGAGTGATAAAAGCAAATTTATACCCGTGAGCGAAGAGAGTTTGAAAGATGGTCATTACAAAGCGGCCAAGGATGTGCTCACACTTTATTACAACAATTTTCCTTCGAGTGATTTATTAACCGGCAAAGGGTTGGTAATTGGCGGCAGCCATAACGTAAACCAGTTGAATGAAGAAATACAATATGGTGATTTGAGCGCCGTGCTGATGCAGAATGCGCCTTTCTGGGCTCATTGGTTACGCACACCGGGTTTGGATATTGCACTGATGGATGAATGGGAAAGTAAGATTGAAAAGCTGGCGGAGAATACGATTAAAGACCCGGTAACATCTGTTTCCGGCGTACCTACCTGGACGCTGGTATTGATGAGAAGAATACTGGAGATGACGGGTAAACAAACCATGAGTGAAGTGTGGCCGCAAATGGAATTGTATTTGCATGGCGGTGTTTCTTTTGTTCCGTATAAAGAACAGTTTGAACAAATCATCGGCCAGCCCATCAACTACCTGGAAATGTACAATGCCAGCGAAGGTTTTTTTGCGGCGCAGGATAAACCGGGCGAAGATGGTATGCTGCTGTTCAGTGATCATGGTATTTTTTATGAATTTATGCCGGTGGAAGAATATGGAAAACCTTTTCCATATACAGTAGGTTTAAACAAAGTGGAAACAGGTAAGAACTATGCGCCCGTCATCAGCACCAATGGTGGTTTGTGGCGGTATATTGTGGGTGATACGGTACAGTTTACGTCCATTGCCCCCCATCGTGTAAAAGTGAGCGGCCGTTTGAAACATTATATCAATGCCTTTGGTGAAGAGCTGATTGTTGATAATACTGATAAAGCCATTGCTATTGCCTGCGAGCAGACAGGCGCTGAGGTAAATGATTATACAGTTGCACCTATTTATTTCAGTCATGACAATACAGGCGCCCATGAATGGCTGATTGAGTTTGAAAAAATGCCGGTTGGTTTGAACGATTTTGTATTTGAACTGGATACAGCCTTAAAAAATCTCAACAGTGATTATGAAGCCAAGCGTCATAAAAATATTGCACTTCGTTTGCCGTTTATTCACCCTGTAGAAAAGGGTACTTTTAGTGCATGGCTGCAGAGCAGGGGCAGGCTGGGCGGACAGCATAAAGTTCCAAGGCTGAGCAATGACCGGAAACTGGTGGAAGAAATCATCAGCCTCACTAAAAAATAATCCTGTTTTCATTGTTTTACTGAAATGTTTTGCTGCTTTTGATTCTGTAATCAAATGGCAGGTATTTTTGCCATATATGGGCATAGCCAAAAAATCAATGTTTAAAAAAATGATTCGTATGCTGCTGCTGTTAATAGCAGTAGTTTGTGCTTATGCTGCTGTAATTGAAATGAGGTTCAATGCTAAAAAAACCTGCTCTGACAAACTGCAGGGCTGCTAATAAACTCATGATCAAAAAAATACTGCCAAAGATGTGGTGAAGTATCATGAAATAACAGAACGCCCTTCTTTGCTGGAAGAACAGATTCTGCACCTTATATTTAGTGTTAAGTTAAGCATACTATGACAAACCCTCACAGGTCTTTGCAGAGCGTTTATACAATACAGAAAAGCTAACC
>JAIEQM010000156.1 GCA_019747705.1 Chitinophagaceae bacterium
TAAATTAGATTGGCGGGGGTGTGGCATAATATTTTTTTTCAAAGTTACTCTTAGCACCTCAAAAGATTAATTAGCCCCGATACCAGGGAAACCGCATCATAAAATGTTAGTAATAGAAAAATATCCATCGTAAACAATTATTGCAATACCCCCGCCAAATGAGAAGAATTTCCATATTGCAGAAAAATGCAAAATGAAGCAGAGCCACGTAATTTTATAACTTTTTAACATAATTCTGTAATTTTAAAGACAGTTTCAAAGCTATTTTTACATCCTACAATATTGATTTTAATAAAAATGCCTTAGTTTTGTATCAGTTCAAATGAAAAGAAACATGTCTATACAATTAAAAGCAGCGCTGCTGTTATTGGTATTCTCTCTGAATACCATAATTGGTTTTGCCTGCGCTGTTGGCATAGATATGCGTGTTAATACTCCGCATCATGATAACCAGGAAGCTACCGATATCCATGAGCCTACAGATGGAGTTACACATAACCATAACCGGATAGCTGAAAAGCGCCAGCACGAAGAAAACAAACCCCAAAAGAAAGAAAAAGGCGGCTGTTGTAATGATGATGTACAAAAGTTTCAGAGTTTAGATAAGGCACTGAATCAAAATGTAAAAACAGTTATTGATGTACCGGCATTTGCGGTTATCATCAGCGCTTTTTTAGGGATTGATATTTTAAATTCAGCAAAGGCTTATCCTCCAAAATATAAAGCCAGGTATTTTTACCCTCCCCCTTCTGACATTCGCATTGCGATTCAGCGTTTCCAGATTTGATTATTGTAACTGTGTTTGATGGCAATGCCCATCGAACTAAAGCCGCTTTGCCCAAAGGCGATTGATTTGTTTCAGTTACCGTAATCAAAATTTATGTTCAAACATATTGTAATAGTCTTTACCGGCTTATTGTCAGTAGCCAATGTCTATAGCCAAAAAACAATTTCTGAAGCAGATGCTGTAAGTATGGCTGTTAAAAACAGCAGGAATATCTCGGCATCGGGGTTAGCCGTACTGCAGCAAAAGCAGTTGCTTAAAAGCAGCATTAACCTCCGTAATCCAGATTTTTTTATAGAAAGCCCCACCGGAAAATTTTATACCGGAAGTATAACTCAATCTATTGAATTCCCAACCGTTTACAGCAAGCAATACCAGTTGCAAAAACAGCGGATTGTATTGGCAGAAAAAGAGAAGGGGTTTACAGAAAATGAAGTGAAATTCCAGGTAAAACAATTGTATTTGCTACTGCGGTATGTATCTGCCTTGCAGCAGCAGTTATATGTGCAGGATACCGTGTATGAGCGGATAAGTAAAGCTGCAGGGCGCCAATTTGATGCCGGACAAATTGATTACCTGCAAAAAACATTTGCCGAAAGCCAGTATGGTGAAATTCACAATCAATACTTACAGGCCCAATTAACTATTAATAATCTTCAAAGCCAGTTACAATACCTCACTGGCTTAACCTATACGTTTATTGCAGAACCTCTTAATATGACACCGCTAAGTGATTTTGCTATGACCAGCGACAGTACTGCATTTGTAACAAACCCATCTCTGCAAATCTTTAACCAGGCAAGTGTTATCGCTCAAAAAAATATTGCACTTCAAAAAGCAAAAGCATTGCCTGGACTTGCAGTTGGCTATTTTAATCAGGGCGAAAGAAATTCTCCGATTGGCAACCGCTTCCGTATCGGATTAACCGTGCCTTTATGGTTTAGCCAATACAAAGGCAATATCAACGCAGCAAAAACTGAATGGGAAATTAATAAACAAAAAATCAGTGGCTTGCAACAACAACTTTCGGTTCAATTGTTACAGGCAAAAAATGAATTGGCAATTTATACCCAATCGCTGCAATACTATAAAAAAAGCGGCATCCCGAAAGCGAATGAAATCATCGGTACCGCAAAACGTTTTTTTGAAAGCGGGGAAAATGATTATATCAATTTTCTCCGGAATATCAACGATGCCTATTCTATACAACTAAAATATCTTGAAGTTATCAGGAATTATAATCAGTCTTTATTATCAATAAAATATTTAACAGGAACATTATGATAAAGAAAATTCTCGTTTTACTGCTATTACTGCCTTCTTTAGTTTTTGCACATGGTGATGAGGACCATGGTGATGCAAAAAAAACAAGCGCCAAACCTGCAACCTATTTCAGCAGCGAAGCGGCGTCGGATGTGTATGAATTGCTGGCAAAATACCAGCCATTGCAACCCGGCAAGTCATCTGTATTTAAATTATTTGTCAGCGATTTTAATAAGAATGCCCCGGTTGACAGCAGCGCCACATTGCAAATTACAGTGGCAGACAACCCCAATATTAAATTAGAAGTTACAAGGGTTGACAATGGCATGTATGAAGTGAAAGGAATTTTTCCTGAAAAAAAATCATACAGCCTTACGGTCAATATTAATTCACTGCTTGGGCCAGATTTGATTTTGCTGAAAGATATTGAAGTTGGCAAAGAGCTGCCAAAGGCAGAAGTTGCAACTGTTCATAATGATGTTCATTGGTATCAAAGTAGCTGGTTTTATGGTATTGCCGGTGTATTGATTGGATTACTGTTAATGTTTTTTATAATGAAAAAGACTAACCGGAAAATAGCAGCAAGCATTATTATCCTGTTTTGCTTATTACCCACTGCTGCATATAATCCAGCAGCCGCACATGATGAACCTGCCGGAAAATCCGGGGGCACAATATCAAGTACATTTGCTGTTGAAAAAGAAACACAGTTTTTATTTAACATACTTACTCAAAAAATAGAAACCGGAGATTTTAATCAATCAACACCGGTATTAGGCACAGTTGTTCCATCACCACAAGGCAGGGCTGTAATACAATCACCGCAAACAGGTAAAATAGTCACATTAAAAGTTACTGTTGGCCAAAGAGTAACAGCCGGACAGGTTTTAGCAGTAATTGAGCAGCAGGTAGACGCAGGAACGCAAATCAATATTCTTTCGCAACGAAATAGTGTGGATGCTGAATTTAATGCTGCAAAAGCGCAATATGACCGGTTAAAAGCCATAGAAGATATTGCTGCTAAAAAAGATGTTACAGAAGCTAAAGCAAGGTATGAAACAGCTTTAAAAAATAAACAGTTATTTACAGCCAATGCAGGCCGCAGCACAGGCAATACAAAAATGATAATGCTTACAGCACCTGTCAGCGGAGTGGTCGGTACATTTAATTACTCCATCGGTGCAGTAGTGAATGCAGGTGAAACCCTGTTTGATATAACCAATCTTGAAAAGGTATTGGTAGAAGCGCAGGTGTTTGCCAACGATGCAGCACAGTTAAAAGCTGTAGAAAAAATAACCGCCTTCTCAAACATACAAAATGACAACACCACTTATCGTTTAAAGTTAATCTCCGCTGCTCAGTCAGTTAATGGCGCCAATCAATCTCAAAAAGTAATTTTTGAAATCATCAATCCCAAATCGCAATTTAAAATTGGTGAAAATATTAACCTGAATATTTTCTCAAACAATGTTTCCAGCCAGGTGGTTGTGCCAAATGAAGCCATTGCAGAAATAAATGGCAAACCGGCTGTGTTTGTAAAAGATAAAGCAGAGCAGTACAGCATCACATACATAAATAAGGGGGCTTCTAACGGAACGTACACTGCAATTACTAAAGGCATTGAAGAAGGAGAACGGGTTGTAACAGGAGCCGTATATCAAATGAAAACAATTTATCTGAATCAATAAATATTTTATCAATCACACAAAAAAACAAATCAATGAAACATTTTAAAGTTATTCTTTCAATGACAGTAGCCCTGTTTTGTTTTGCTGCTGTAAATGCACAAACATCAAAAGCTAAAAACAATAAAGTTGCTGCTGATACTGTGGCCTACCAATGCCCGATGAAATGCGAAGGCGATAAGACATACAGCCAGGCCGGTAAATGCCCAAAGTGCAATATGGATTTGAAAGCTATATCAAAACCAATAGCAGTTGCTTACCAATGCCCCATGAAATGTGAGGGAGAAAAAACGTATGATAAGGCAGGAAAATGCCCGAAATGTAACATGAACCTTACAAAAGTACAGCTAAAGAAAGAAAAAGAAAACCACCGGGGACATAATCATAATTAATTCATCAACTATTAAAAATTAAATAAATGAAAAAAGGATTTAAATTTTCAATAGCTGTTATAGCTATTAGTGCCACTACACTTTTTGCAGCTTGCAATAACAGCGGGGATGCAAAAAAATCAGACAAGGATACAGCAAAAACCGAAATGGCACACGAAGGAGGCGACCATATATACGCCTGTCCCATGCATCCGGAAGTAACAGGCAAAGAAGGCGATACCTGCCCCAAATGCGGTATGAAACTGGAGCATAACGATAATGCCGGTAACCCAGGCAATGTAAGTATGCAGTTTACTTCTACCCCTGCCTCCCCAAAGGCAAACGAAGAAGTTACTTTATCGTTGATTCCGAAATTGAAAGATAAGCCTGATGAGCAAGTTCCGCTTGATGTAGAGCATACCAAAAAAATTCACCTGATAGTGGTGAGTGAAGACCTTAGCTGGTTCAACCACATTCACCCGGAATTAAATGCAGATGGCTCTTACACAGTGAAGGAAAAATTTCCTTTCCCCGGCAAGTACACATTGTTTGCAGATTATAAACCAAGCGGAGCAAACCATACGGTAGATAATTTGAATGTAACAGTTGCAGGTACCGCACCTGCGGCAAAAACTTATGGGTCAGATAGATTAACAGGTGCAGGCGGTGATGGGTTTTCTGTTTCTCTCACACCTGAAGGTGGCAAATTCTTAACCAACAGGCCCATGCACATCAATGGAGTAATGATGCTGAATGGTAAAGAAGTAAATGTAAATACATTGGAAGATTACCTCGGTGCAAAAGCACACATGGTAGTAGTAAGCCTTGCAGATAAAAAATATTTGCACGTACACCCAAGTGTGGAAGGTGGCAAGTTTGATTTGCATACCACATTTGATAAACCCGGTGTTTACCGTGGCTGGATACAATACCAAAGCAAAGGCAAGGTTTACACCAGCGATTTTGTTTTCAATGTGGCAGAGGGAACTGCAACTGATATGAAAGAAATGAAACACTAATTTTTAAACAATAAAAAAAAACAAAATGAAAGCAATTAATTTAAAAACAATCGTTGCGGCATTTACAATAATGCTGTTAAGTATTACTACAACCTTTGCACAAAAAAATCCGCACAATGTGGGTGTACCAGGTAAAGGCCCGCATGGTGGCACAGTACAGGAAGCCGAACCTAACCATGCTGAAGTACTGGTAAAAGATGGTATGCTTCAATTTTTCCTGCTGGATGGGGATGCAAAGCCATTGCCCAACAAAGGAGTAACAGGTACAGTATTGCTGCAGTTTGCCGATGGCGCTTCAAAAACCGTTGCTCTTATGCCAATGGGTGCCGAGGGTTTTATGGCAGATGACGCAAAAGCATCTGCGTATTCAAATGCCATAGTAACATTTAAAGTAAATGGCAAATCTGTTACAGCAAAATTTAAAAATAAGCCGGCCGCAAAACCGTCGGATCATGACCATCATCATTAATTTTTCTTTAACGGGTACTGGTATGCATTACCAGTACCCTTACTTTCTAAAATAAACTGTTATGAAATGCCCATAAACAAAGCATACCAAAAGGAAATGATTATGGGCATACTATCCCGCAAAAGCGGGACAAGCAGTGGCAATAATTTAAAATAAAAAATAAACACATGAAAAAAATAATTATTACCGTGTTGGGGCTTTGCTTTTCAGTAATGTCATTTGCCCAGTTAAACGATGCAGACGCTGTTAAATCAGTTTTAAATCAATACAAAAGTGCGGTTGAAAAATTGGATGTTACAGGAACTGAAAAATTTTTTACTGCTGATTCCAAGATATATGAGTCCGGTGGCAGCGAAGGCAGTTATGCTCATTATCTGGAACATCATCTGGGCCCTGAATTTAAAGAGTTTAAATCTTTCAGGTATAGCGCTTACAAGGCCGAAGTTACTGTTGACGGGGTTTATGCTTTTGCTACTGAAACCTACAATTACACAATCGTATTGGCAAAGGATAATTCAGAAATAAAAAGAAAAGGCGTTGCCACCTACGTGTTAAAAAAAATAAATGGTGAATGGAAAATAATGATAAGTCATAACTCATCAAGAAAATAATAATCCAGAAAACTGTTTTTATGGAACATCAGCATCACAGCAACAATCACAACTCAAATGCGGTTTACACCTGCCCCATGCATCCTGAAATTATACAGGATGCTCCGGGTAGTTGCCCTAAGTGCGGAATGAATTTAATTCCTGTTAAAGAAGGTAAAGGCGATAATCAGCCAATGAACCATGCTGACCATGAAATGAAAATGAACGATACGAATAGTGGCAATCAGCATTTTCAAAAATACACCTGCCCCATGCACCCACACATAATAAAAGATGCGCCGGGTAAATGTCCCTTGTGTGGAATGACTTTAGAGCCTGTGGCAACCACTGCTCCCGGAAAGCACAATAAGCATGATGGGATGATTGCTGAATTCAGGAAACGTTTCTATGTAGTACTGGTACTTACGGTTCCAATTATGCTGTTATCTCAAATGATTCAGCATTGGTTAAATATCCATATCAGTTTTCCCGGTTCTGAATATGTGTTGCTTGCTTTATCATCAGTTGTTTTCTTTTATGGCGGCTGGCCCTTTTTAAAAGGATTGGTGGATGAAGCCAGGGCAAAGAATCCCGGTATGATGTTTCTGATTGGCTTTGCTATAACCGTTGCTTATGTGTATAGCGTGGCCATTGTGTTCGGTTTGCAGGGTATGGATTTCTTTTGGGAACTGGCAACACTTATTCTCATTATGCTTTTGGGGCATTGGATAGAAATGAAATCAGTGGCAGGCGCTTCAAGGGAATTGGAACTGTTAGTACAACTGATGCCATCTGAAGCACACAAAGTAAATGGGCAAATGACGTTTGATGTAGAAACAGCCACATTGAAAGAGGGCGATTTGATTTTAATAAAGCCCGGTGAAAAAGTTGCGGCTGATGGTATAATTGATGATGGAGAAACTTATCTGAATGAAAGTATGCTCACCGGTGAAAGTAAACCGGTACAAAAAGTTAAAGGCGATAAAGTCATTGCGGGTTCCGTCAATGGAAACGGCGCCATTAAAGTTACGGTAACACACAATGCAAAGGATTCCTATTTATCCCAGGTAATAAAACTGGTGCAGGATGCGCAAAATGCAAAATCAAATACCCAACTGCTGGCAGATAAAGCTGCACGATGGTTAACAGTTATTGCATTGCTTGCCGGTATCACCACATTTTTATATTGGTATGTAACAGGGCAATCTTTGTCTTTTGCAATGGAAAGAATGGTAACTGTAATTGTTATTTGTTGCCCTCATGCTTTAGGTTTGGCTGTTCCTTTAGTGGTGGCAAAATCAACCGCATTATCTGCACAGAGCGGTTTACTTATTAAAAACAGGACAGCCTTTGAAAATGCAAGAAAAATTACCACCATTGTATTTGATAAAACGGGAACATTAACCGTTGGCAAATTTGAAGTGGTAAGATATGTAACCCATAGCGCTTCATATACCAATGAAAAAGTCTTGGAATATGCTGCGGCTTTGGAACAAAAGTCCGAACATCCAATTGCAACAGGAATTACTGCTAAAGCAAAAGAATTAAATCTTGTTTTGCCAGAAGTAAAAGGTTTTGAAGCTATCACAGGCAAAGGCATTGCGGGAATTATTGACAGAAAAGACGTGTTAGTGGTTAGCCCGGGATATCTGAAAGAAAAATTTGAATTTCTTTCAAAAGACGATACCGTAAAAGCAGAAGAAACGCTGGTATTTGTATTGGTGGATGATGAAATAGCAGGTTCTATTGCTTTAGCTGATGAAATCCGTCCGGAATCTTTCGATGCCATAAAATTATTGCAAAAAAATAAAATTAAATCAATCCTTTTGACGGGTGATAATGCAACGGTTGCCAGGGGAGTAAGTGAGCGGCTGGGCATGGATAGTTTTATTGCCGAGGTATTACCCCATCAAAAATTAGAAAAAATAAAGGAACTGCAAAGTAAAGGGGAGTTTGTAGCTATGACGGGTGATGGCATAAATGATGCACCTGCATTAGCACAGGCAGATGTGGGCATTGCTGTTGGAAGCGGGAGTGATATTGCAGCAGAAACCGCAGGCATTGTTTTAGTAAACAGCAATCCAAAAGATATTGTGAATTTAATTTTATTTGGCAAAGCCACCTACCGTAAAATGATTCAGAATTTAATGTGGGCTACGGGTTACAATATAGTGGCATTACCATTAGCGGCAGGCGTGTTATATAAGCAGGGTTTATTATTAAGCCCCGCCGCCGGCGCTGTGTTAATGACACTGAGCACTGTAATAGTAGCTATTAATGCAATGACTTTAAAAATCAAACAGGGATAAAATAAGTTTATTTACATAAAATGCATGCAGACATAAAAACATATTATACCAACCTAAAACAGAAAATACTCCCTGACTTTTACATTGGTTCTGGAACGATTATTTTTTTGACAGGTATTGTATTCCTTTTTGGCTTAACAATTTGGTGGTTGAATCACAATTCTTCTTTGCAGTATATTTGGGAGCCCTTTGCTTTTGATAAAAAAATACCTGCTTCCTTTTGTGAAAAAATTAGTACCAGTTCCCCTGTACGCCAACCAATCAATACTTTCAGCAATATAGTTTATTTGATTGCCGCAATAGTTATTTTAAAACAGACCTGGAATGATAAATATAAAGGCAATACGCATGGCCTGCATACCGCCTATTGTTTTCTTTTTGGCTTTATTCTTTTTTATGTTTTTTTTTCCAGCATATTTTACCATGCTTCACTTATAAATATTGCTCATAAATTTGATTACTCGGCGGTGTTTTCCTTTTCACTTTTCCCGGTAATGTTTTTTTTACACCGCCAGTGGCTAAGCCGAAACAATATACTATTGTCAACCAAAAAGCTAAAATCATTCATTTTATTTTTTTCAGCCTTTCTAACGGTTAATCTTTTACTCACTTTTTTAATGCCAAAAGGCAAAGAAAGTATTGCCGCATTAGTAATCATATTCATATTCTTGGCGTTGATTTTTGCAACAGTGATAACCGAACCTGGTAGCCCAGGAAAGCATTATCTTATCCTGAGTGTTATTTCTATTCTGATTGCCTTGCTGTGGTTTGAATTTGATAAAAATAAAATTTTATGCAATACTGACAGTTATTTTCAGCCACATAGCTTATGGAATTTATTCATAGGATTTTCCGCATTTTATTTCTACTTGTATATGCGAAGTGAACACCAATCAGCAGCATCAATTAATAATGATATAATAAAGTATGCAACATGATAAATACTAAATCACAAATGCTAAATAAGATATCTCATACCGTTATAAAATAATTTACGATGGACATAAACACAGAACTTACACTTTTACCACGTTTGCTGATTGCCACTGTATTGGGCGGCATCATCGGGTTTGAACGTGAAGTTCATGGAAGGTCAGCAGGTATCAGAACGTATGCCGCTGTTTCTTTGGGTGCGGCTATGTTTACTATAATAAATGCACATGTACCCAACTTATCCGACCATACCAGAATTGTTTCAAATATCGTAACCGGAATTGGCTTCTTGGGAGCCGGCATTATTTTCCGGGATATTGGAAATGGTTTAGTAACCGGCCTTACTACTGCTGCTACCCTGTGGGCTACTGCTGCAGTAGGCGTTGCTGCAGGTTTTGGCATGTATGTTATTTGTACGTTCAGCACAGTAATCCTTTTTTTATTACTGTACCTGAATAAAGCTTCTTTCATTAAACGGCTTAAAAGTAAGAGTAAACCATTTAAATAGTTTGTGGCAATGATGAGGCGGAAGTAAAGACGCAATGGACAAACACGATTCATTAAAGAGACAATATTGTAACCATTTTAAAATAAAAAATTATGAAAAATAAAATCATCATTCCGTTAATGTTGCTGTTGTTTACAGCAGCCGGGTGCAGCACCGCTTATAATCTTACCTACGCTGACTACGATAAAAATATTGATTTTGCCACGTACAAAACATTTTCCTGGATTCCGCACCGGGATAATGATAATACACCTTACCATAACCAGATTATTTTTAATAATGCGATCAATTATTTTTCGCATGAACTGGCAGCGAGGGGCATGACGGTAGATAATGACAATCCGGATTTATTGATCGAACTAAAAGTAACGGAAAGTAAAAAAACCAGAACAGAACAGGTTCGCTCAACCGTTCCAACCTATAATTATAACAATTCTTTCCAGTACCGGGCTATTTCACCCCGCAATCCTTATTACAATGTTAACCCACGGGCATATTACTATAACACGCCGTTAAATTACAATTATAATAGTTATACCTACGGCTACACTACCAAAACAGTGGAATACACCCGTGGAGCCATCACACTAAATGTAATAGACAGGAAACAAAATAGATTTATTTATACTGCAACGGTAGAGGCCGATTTATATGACCCTTCTACTTTGCAGAATCAACTGCATCCGGCAGTGCATACTCTTTTGGAAGATTATCCGGTAAAACCTCCTTCAAAAAAAAGAAAATAAAAATAGCAGATAATAAAAAATACTGATAAGCGGCTTTTATACACTCAAGAGGAGTTTGAAAATAAAATAAACAAAGTATTATGCTTAATAAAATAATCCAATTCTCATTACGTAACCGCTTATTTGTAGTTGCTTTTGCAGCACTGCTGATGGTATATGGTGTTATTACGCTTATTAATTTGCCGGTAGATGTATTGCCCGACTTAAACCGTCCCAGGGTAACTATTTTTTTAGAAGCCAATGGTATGGCTCCTGAAGAAATTGAGGCACAGGTAACACTACCGGTTGAAACATCTTTAAATGGCGCCCCTGGTGTGGAAGTGGTACGTTCCGTTGCCAGTCCGGGTTTGGGGCTTGTGTTTGTAGAGTTTGACTGGAGTACAGATGTGTACCGTGCCCGCCAGCTAACTGCCGAAAAATTGCAAACGGTTCAGTTGCCCAATAAAATAGTTCCGGTAATGGGACCCATTAGTTCCGTAATGGGGCAATTTATGATGGTGGCTGTTACCGGTGATTCTACATCACCTGCCGACATACGAACATTGAGTGATTTTACAATACGAAGAAGGTTAATGAGCATTAAAGGCGTAAGCCAGGTAATACCCATCGGTGGTGAAAAATTGCAGTACCAGGTATTAATATCTCCCGAAAAAATGCGGCAATACAATGTTTCCATCAATGAAATTGATAATGCATTGCAGGCAACAAATATTAATACAACCGGTGGATTTGTAGATAATAAAGGAAGCGAGGTATTAGTGAGAAATATTGCCAGGGCAAATTCTTTAAAAGATTTAGCAAACACGGTAATCAGTAATAAAAACAATACCCCTGTTTTATTAAAACAGCTTGCAGAATTAAAATTTGGCGGCCCAATCAAGAGAGGCGATGGCTCACTCAATGGAAAACCGGCCGTAATTCTTAGTATTGAAAAACAGCCGGGGGCCAATACCGTTACATTAACAGCAGAAATCATTAAGGCTTTAGATGAAATAAAAAAATCAGTGCCAAAAGATGTAAAGATTAACACAGATGTATTTCAGCAAAAACATTTTATCGTAAACTCTCTTACCAATGTTGAAGAAGCCCTGAGGGATGGTTTTATACTGGTAGTCATTATCCTTTTTTTGTTTTTAATGAATTTCCGGACTACGGTTATTACGCTCACCGCCATCCCCTTGTCCTTAATAATTACAGCCATTATTTTTAAAATGTTTGGCATTTCAATTAATACATTAACGCTGGGCGGTTTGGCTATTGCCATCGGCGAACTGGTAGATGATGCCATCGTGGATGTTGAAAATGTTTTTCGCAGGTTAAAAGAAAACTGGGCCCTTCCTGAGCCAAGACCTTTATCAAAAGTAATTTATGAAGCCAGCAGTGAAGTGAGAAATTCAATCGTATATGCTACCATTATTGTTGTGCTGGTTTTTCTGCCATTGTTTTATATGCAGGGAATAGAAGGAAAAATATTTGCACCGCTGGGTATTGCATATATAACTTCTATCATCGCTTCCCTTGTAGTTTCCCTAACGGTAACACCGGCCCTGTGCAGTTATTTACTGGGTAAAAAGAAATATTTAAACCACGTAAACCTTGCGTTCTGGAAAAAGAAAAAAGAATATACTGAACACCAGATTTTAGACCATGCTCCTGCCACTGATGTGGAGGCTGCCATGCTTGCCTCATCTCATGACGACAGTTCGTTTGTAAAATTTTTAAAACGGCAGGATATTAAATTATTAAGGCGTGGATTAAAACATCCTAAAATAGTTATTGGTACTGCCATCGCTTTGATTGTGGCTGCCATAGCTATTGTTCCTTTTTTTGGTACAGAGTTTTTACCGCCTTTCAATGAAGGGAGTTTTACCATCAATCTTTCATTACCTGCAAGCACCTCTCTTACCGAAGCCAATAAGGTGGGCAGCATAGCTGAACAACAAATATTGAAAGTGGATGGAGTATCGCTTACAGCACGGCGTACCGGACGGGCAGAATTAGATGAACATGCTGAACCACCCAGTAATTCGGAAATTGAAGTGGCTATCAAACCATCAGACATAAAAAGAAGGGATATAATATTAGCTGAAATTCGTGATAAACTTTCTGTTCTGAAAGGTGTAACAGTAAATATAGGTCAACCTATCTCTCACCGGTTAGACCACCTGCTTTCTGGTGTAAGAGCACAGGTTGCTATTAAAATATTTGGTAACGACCTTGCAGATTTACGAAGCAATGCCGCACAGTTGAAAGAGATTGTAAGCACGGTACCGGGTGTGGTGGACTTACAGGTGGAAAAGCAGGTACTGGTGCCGCAGCTTATTGTTAAGATTGACCGTCAGGCAGTGCAACGTTATGGATTGCAGGTTGGCAAAATAGCAGAGGATATTGAAATATTCTATAACGGTAAAGTAAGCAGCCAGATATTAGATGGTATAAAAAGTTTTGATATTGTGTTACGCACTACAGATAGTACACGAAAAAATTTAGCCGAAATAAAGAATACACAAATATCCCTGCCTGATGGCTCATTGATACCCTTACAGCAAGTTGCGAAGATTGAAATAGAAAATGGTGTCAATTCCGTTTATCATGAAAATACACTTCGCAGAATTGTTGTAAGCGCCAATGTACAGGGCAGAGATTTGGGGACCACTGTTAAAGAAATGCAGCAAAAAGTGAGTAAGGAATTAAAACTGCCACAGGGATATTTTTTACAATGGGGCGGCCAGTTTGAAAGTCAGCAATCAGCATCAAAGCTGATAGGTATTTTAAGTATATTTTCTTTTCTCGGTATTTTTCTGGTATTATTCAGTCATTTTAAATCATCAAGAATTGTATTGCAGATTATGCTGAACATCCCATTGGCTTTAATAGGTAGTGTAGTTGCGGTAATGTTAACCGGGGGCGTATTTTCTATTGCAACAATGGTAGGCTTTATCACTCTAACCGGTATTGCAAGCCGTAATGGTATTATGATGATTTCGCATTACATCCATTTGGTACAGCATGAGGGGGAAACCTTTGGTGATAAAATGATTATCCGTGGCTCATTGGAAAGATTGGTGCCTGTGCTTATGACAGCCCTGGTTGCTGCATTGGCATTAATACCATTAACAATGGATGCTACTGCACCGGGTAAGGAAATTTTATACCCTGTGGCTACTGTTATTCTGGGAGGGTTAATCAGTTCTACTTTATTAGACATGATTGTTACACCTGTGGTATTTAAAATGTTTGGAGAAAAAGCGTTGAAAAAATATTTGTCAGAACAGGCAAAGAAGGAATTTGAATAAACCACACGGGTCGGAGCCCTGCTTTTGTTTCCTTATTTATAATGAAACGCTTTAGGGAGCAGGGTTTCCGCACCCACCAACTGACAAATAAAATTTATACCAGTATAAAAGAATGCTTTAATAAATAAATGTTTACTGTGAGTAAAACAAAATATATACCGGCACTTCGCTTTAAATGGTTAACACCGCTGTACGATTTCTTCTTAAATCTTACAATGCCGGAAAGAAAAATAAAAGAAGCATTACTTAAAACTGCAAATGTATTGCCAGGAGAAAAAGTATTGGATTTTGGTTGTGGCACTGCCACATTAACTATCATGGCAAAAAAATCATCACCGGAAGCAAAAGTAACAGGTATTGATATTGATACAGAGATATTGGCTAAAGCATCAAAAAAGATAAAAGAAGAAAAACTGGATATTTTTTTGCTTGATTATGATGGGAAACATTTGCCCTTTCAGCGTAATGCTTTTGACAGGGTAATATCCTGCCTCGTTTTTCATCATCTTGATACAGATATAAAACAAAATATGCTGGCAGAGCTATTCAGGGTTATGAACAAAGATGGTCAGTTGCTCATTGCCGACTTTGGCCGTTCCAAATCATGGGTTCAAAGAACGCTTTTTAATATAATAAGATGCCTGGATGGTTTTAAATCAACAGACGCAAATGCCAGAGGCTTATTACCTGAAATGATTTCGGATGCCGGATTTGAAAATGTGGCCATTGCAACCCGTTTTACAACCATGTTTGGAGAAGTACAATTAATCAGTGCGGAAAAAATATAAATACAAATAAATAATATCATGAAAAAGAAATTTTATTTACTGCTTTTAATCAATACTCCGGTAAAAATTCAAGCTCGTAGTCTGCCGAAGTTCAGGCATTGGTTATAAATACGTTTTATT
>JAIEQM010000151.1 GCA_019747705.1 Chitinophagaceae bacterium
TGGCATTTTATAAATCTTGCCAACCAAAATTTTATGAGTTAAAAATTAGGCTGAGTTTTTGAGCAAGCCCTAAATAATGAAATAGACGTACAAGAGTGCGACGCAAATACGAAACATCAGGGCGATGCAGCCGGTAACAAAAAACTAAGAGCTCAAAACTGTTTTTACGGAACTATAATTAATCGCTTGGAATCAATCTCCATCATTTCAATATCAAACACCAGTTCTTTTCCGGCCAGCATATGATTGGCATCCAGCATTACCACATCCTCTTTTACATCTACAATGGTTACAGGAAACTGCTGACCTGCATTATTGTTCATCATCAATTGCATACCCACTTCCGGCGCCATATCATCAGGGAAATTAGAACGGGGAAAATCAATCACCATTTCTTCACTGCGTTCACCATAACCATCAGCAGGAAGTATATTGATTGTTTTATTATCACCAATAGCCATACCCACTACGGCATCATCAAAGCCTTTAATCATCATACCGGCACCCACTTCAAACTCAAGCGGCTCACGTCCTGCACTTGAATCAAACTGTTCACCACTTACTAATTTACCGGTGTAATGCACACGAACGGTATCACCTTTTTTTGCTTGCATAAAAATAAATTTTCTGCAAAGTTATGGGGATGCTTTGGGAGCGCCTTATTTTTTTTAGCTGCTGAAAATGAAGGGAAAAGCCCCGGAGTCTAAAACAGGTTTCGCTGTTTTACCAATCTCTTACAACCGGGGAAGTTAAAAGAGCCATCTCACATAAAAGAGTTTGCAGTACGGCTACATTTCCGCAACTTTGAAATTATAAATCAACTATATGAAATAACCATTAAAAATGATCAGTGCAATTTTCTCCAACCGGCATGATCATTTTTAATGCGTTATACTATCCCGAAAAATCGGGACAAGTTGTGGCCAAAAAACAATAAAAATGAACATATGAATTTTTTTTCTGCAGTCATAGTTCTTGTCCTGAGTGTTCAATTTTCTTTTGCACAAACAGCACGCATTACTCCTGCGGCTGAACGTGTTGATGTTTATGTGCCGCTGCTCACAGGAAAAAAAGTGGGCGTGTTCAGCAATCAAACATCCATGGTGGGCAAAACACATTTGATTGACACATTAAAAAGTTTGGGTGTAAACATTACGGTTATTTTCAGCCCGGAACATGGTTTCAGAGGCACGGCTGATGCCGGTGAAAAAGTTGGGAATATGGTTGACCCCAAAACAGGCATCACGGTAATTTCTTTATACGGTTCCCACCGCAAACCAACACCAGATGATTTTAAAAATATAGATGTATTGGTGTTTGATGTACAGGATGTGGGTGTACGTTTTTATACTTACATTTCATCTTTACAGGAATTTATGGAAGCTGCTTTTGAAAACAGCAAACCGTTGATGATATTAGACCGTCCCAATCCGAATGGACATTATGTGGATGGCCCGGTTTTAGAAACTCCTTTCAAATCTTTTGTGGGCATGCAACCTGTACCCATTGTATATGGAATGACGATGGCTGAATATGCTATGATGCTTGCAGGCGAAGGCTGGTTGAGCGCTAAAGCCAATGAACGTTTTGCATATTATAAAAATGCACAAAATTCAAAAGACACACCGTTTCATTTTCAAATTATTAAAAATGTAAACTACACGCATAAAAGTTTGTATGAGTTGCCTGTAAAACCATCGCCCAATATTCCCAACATTCAAAGTATCTACCTCTACCCTTCCACTTGTTTTTTTGAAGGCACAGTTTTAAGTGAAGGAAGAGGAACCAATAAACAGTTTCAGATGTTTGGTCATCCATCATTGCCAAAAACATTAATAAAATTTACACCACGCAGTATGGAAGGGGCTAAAACGCCCAAACTGCAGGATAAACTTTGTTACGGCTGGGATTTAAGCGGCACCAAAGAAGAAGTATTTAAAAAAGTAAATAACAAAGTGCAGTTGAAATGGCTGATGGAAGCATACAAACTCTTTCCCAAAAAAGATTCTTTTTGGTTAATGCCCAAAAGTGGAAAAGAAGAAGATTATTTCTTTAATAAGCTGGCAGGCAACAGCACACTCCGCAAGCAAATTATTGATGGAAAAAGCGAAGCTGAAATACGCAAAAGCTGGGAGCCTGCATTGAATAAGTTTAAGGCAATACGCAAGAAGTATTTGTTGTATGAAGATTTTGAATAAGCAGCATTAGTGGTATTGAAATTCTTTTTTTGAAAAAACAGCGGCGGATTAATTGCCGCTGTTTTTCTTTTAAAACAAGATTGGAAAACTCACTAACTTCGATACAATAATTCATTTACTCATAACTTATAACTCTTTATGATTACCGTTCTCCACCCCTGGCATGGCGCTCATTACGGCAGCGCATCACCTGCACGTGTAAATGGTTTAATTGAAATTTCACAGGGCAGCCGCAGTAAATATGAAATTGATAAAGAAACAGGATTGCTGCGATTGGATCGTGTCATTTATTCTTCATTCATTTATCCTGTAAACTATGGGTTTATTCCGCAAACGCTGGGGCAGGATGGCGACCCGCTGGATATACTGGTGATTTGTTCCCAATCCATACAACCTTTATGTTTGGTGGAAGCAACGGTAATTGGCAATATGCAAATGATTGACCAGGGCGAACGGGATGATAAAATTATTGCTGTTGCCACCAAAGACCCTATGGTGAATCATATTAAAGATATTGATGAACTGCCCAATCATTTCTTTAGTGAACTGAAACAGTATTTTGAACAGTATAAAGTACTGGAGAATAAAGTAGTGGAGATTGATAATTTCCAAAACAAACAGGAAGCATATAAGATTATTGAAGAAGCGATTGCTTATTATAAAGAGAAGTTTAATAAATAAGCTAAGAGTAACTAAGAGGGAAAGGAGTAAAAGAGGAGTTGATGTATTCTTACTTCCTACTTCTTACTTCCTACTTCCTACTTCCTACTTCCTACTTCCTACTTCCTACTTCTTACATCCTACTTCCTAATTCACCATTCACTTTTAACACAATGACGAAACAAATGGATACACAAACAATCATTACCCTGCTCATTATCGGGCTGGCAGCAGGCATCTTAAGTGGGTTGGCAGGTGTGGGCGGCGGTATTGTAATGGTTCCTGCATTGGTTTTCTTTCTGCATTATACACAGCACCAGGCACAGGGCACTTCGCTTGGAGTAATTATGATGCCGGTAGCGCTGCTTGCGTTTTTGCAATATTATAAAATGGGGCAGCAAACAGGTACTACCATTCAATGGCAGGCTGTACTTACCATTGCCGCTGCATTTGTTATTGGCGGTTTCATAGGCGGTAAGCTGGCGGTGAATGTAAACCAGCAGGTATTGAAAAAAGTATTTGCATTGGTGTTGTTTTATACAGCTTTTAAAATGATGGGATGGGATAAGTGGGTGATGGATTTGGTGCAGGGGAGACTTAAATGATTGTACGTCACTTATGCGTTACTTCCTGATTTTCATATTCACTATTATCACAGGGATTTCCTACGGACAAAACTTTACATATCCCTCCATTAAAGCAACAGGGCAAAAAATTATTGAGTTTGTTCCTGCCGGTTGGAAAATTATTGACAGTGCTTATGGCGGCTTAAACAAAGACGGCACAAAGGATGCTGCACTCATTATTCAGCACAAAGACAGTGTAGCTTTATTAAACAGCATGGATGATACCGTTTTAACACAACCCGGAATTTTGCTGTTGCTCTTTAAAAATGCTTCATCCAATAAATACAATTTGATTGAACAAAGCAATACATTTATTCTTAAGCACGACAACTCTATCATGACCGACCCTTACCAAGGCCTTTCAATTGAAAAATGTATTTTAAAAATAGATTTTATTCTGTTTTACTCCATGGGTAGTTGGTATACGTCAAGCAGCTCATATAAATTTCGGTACGACGGAAAAGAATTTAAACTAATCGGCGCAGACTTTTCCTCAATCCACCGGGCTACACTTGATTATGAAGAATACAGTTACAATTTTCTTACAAAGAAAAGAAGTGGCACAAAAGGTAATGAACAAAGTGGCACTAAGAAAACTACTACCAAAACATTACCGTTACCATCCTTAAAAACATTCAAAACATTTAAAGAGCCTTATACTTGGGAAGTTGAAAAAGGCGTCTATTTATAGTTTACCTGTTGTTGGCGGGGACGCTAACATCAGCAACAGAAAATTGAAAACTTAAATTATAATTACTGCTAAAAATAAAGAAAATGAAAGATAAAAATTATCAAGCTACTATTGAGGCAAGCCAATCAGCAGCCGAAGCTTTCAGAAGCATTAACAGCGTAAAAAAATGTGGGTGGAAAATTTAGACGGCGACACTGAAAACCTAAATGGAGTATTCACTATTGATTGGGGTGGTGGTAATTTTGTAACATTCAAACTTATTGAAGTCATTACTGATAAAAAAATAATTTGGCTGGTTACAGACAGCAACCTCAATTGGCTGAATGACAAAAAAGAATGGACATATACAAGAATGAGTTTTGAAATTGCTTCTATTAACGGCAAAACACAAATCCATTTTACGCATATCGGCTTAGTTCCGGAAGCAGAATGTTACGACATGTGTGCAAAAGACCGGGATCAATACATAAAAGGAAGTCTGTACAAATTAATAACTGAAGGTGCCGGGCAACCACAAATCAAAAAATGAAAAAGGGCTGCAGTTCAAAAACAAGGTTTACGTTATTAACACTTCCTGCTACAACTGTTCAACGTCAGAAGAAGCTGTATCTAACTGGCAATTACAGAAAGTTGAAAACAACATTCTAGAAGAGCTTTTGCCATATGTGTGAGCGACTTCACGTTGTTTGATTTTACCTGCAACGATAAAGTAACCAGGCATTTCAGCCGTTATGGTCAATTTGTAATAATTGCTAAAAACCAAAAATAACAAAAACAGATGCTGACTCAACTTAGCGATGTCGGCATCCACGCCAACATCAGCAACAGAAAACGCACAGTAATAGAGGCGCTTATTTATTAAACTTTACTTAACACCAATGATGCATAAAGTGTGATTTTTTTATTGGCAAGTTGACTATATTTAAGTGTTATGCACAGGAATGGCGGCAGATTTTTAATGATATGACTGAGACATGAAAACAACATTCGGAATAATTTTACTTTCACTCCTTTGGGCAAATTGCAACGAACGGGTCAAAAAAATTGAATATGGATCCAATGGGGGAAAACACATAAACATTAACAAGCTAAATATATATTTTGAGGAATACGGACACGGGATTCCTTTATTGTTGCTTTCAGGGGGTGGGCTTAACAGAAGTATAAAAGACTTTGAAAAAAGTATCCCCGACCTTTCAAAAAATTATAGAGTTATTGCGCCTGATACCCCGGGGCAAGGCAAGTCAGAGCAAACGGACAGTTTAAATTATAACTTATTAACTGACTTCATGTCGAAGTTGATTGACTCATTAAAGATTGACAGCGCCTATGTTATGGGATTAAGTGATGGTGCAATTGTTGCACTTCTATTGGCAGAAAGGCGACCTGACAAGATTAAAAAAGTGATTGCCGTAGGAGCAAACAATGGCACAAGAGGCTTTGTTCTACCGCCGGGCTTTGACCTTGACTCTGTTAAGGTTCCAACCTTGGACGAATGGGCAGAATATCATGCGAAAGACATTGAGTGGTATAACAAATTGATCCCTAAAAAAGACTGGAAAAAAATGGCAACCAACTTAAATCTGATGTGGTATGGTAAAGAGTATTTTCCATTGGAAGTTTATGACAAAATTAAGGTACCGGTTATGATCGTACTGGGCGACAAAGATGATATTTCAATAGAACATGGATTGGAAATGCACAGACTAATCAAGAATAGTTACTATTGTGTTTTACCAAATACAACACATGAAGTCTTTACAGAGAAGCCTGACCTTATTAACAAGATAGCGATTGACTTTTTCAAATAAGATTGATGAAAGCTATGTCTGTGCATAACATTGCTAAGCTGTTTTGGGGGCGCCAACAACTACCACAATACGCTATAGCACAACTCAACATGCAGTTATAAAAATTGATTTGATGCCGGCGGGGATGCTAACATCAGCAACAGAATCAAGATTTATCTAAAAATTCAAATTGATACCCATTGATATGTAAGCCTTGCTTAATTGCTGTTGAAACATAGCTGGAAGTAACACCCATATAAGCGGCGGCGGCCTTTACGCTTTCAACTATTTTTATTTGTTTACTACTATAACTATATAGCTTTACTTTTTTCATTTGCATGATGGCTCTATAAGCAGACCCTGTTAAGTATCCGTCCAAATTTATTTTATCTTTACCAGGTCCTTTTTGCCATACAAAACCACCAGCACTTCGTTGAATGCCATTGCACGCATTAAATAAATCACTACGATTAATCCCTGTTATTCTGCTGGCTTCATTCATACTATTGTAAGTGGCCAGAAGTGTACCATTGAAGCCATACTGAGAAACGCAAACGCCCCTTAATTTTGCAGATCGTTCTCTATTAGCTTTTTTAATTCCTGCAACATCAATCTTTTTTACTTTTTTATAAGACCATGCAAAACCGGAGCTTGTAACTTGTCTTTTCTTTAATACACTATTGATACCAGCCTCTGAAACATCTAATATCTCAGCTGCTACCCTGCTGCTTGGATAAGTAGCAATATATTTTCCATCAACATCATATTGAGAGACTTGTTTGCAAAACGGATTAGAAGAATAATTTTTACCGGTTCTAATATATTCATCCATCGCAGTTTCCCTGTTCCAAATAAACCGGCCCCTGATATAAATTCGCAACTGTTTTTCTTTTATGCTAACCAATTTAAGATTTGAAGGTCTTATATTCTTTCCATCGCCATCTTTGGCAATAACTACTAAATCCATATCTTCCATTGGGAATTGTCTTACAAATAAATAATACACAAGTCTTGCAATACTAAATTTGTATTTTTTACCCTCACACATGATGCTTGCAGAAAGAAAATAATTATTGTCACCGATACTATTGTTTTTTATTTTGCTTACGTATGCACGCAAAATTTTTTGTGGAAACTTTCTAATTTGCCCATTTGAAATTAACCTTTCAAATTCTTTGCGTTTCACCCTGCCGAAGTTGGATAAATTATATAAACCATCTGCAAATGGGATATCGTCCCATATCTCACCTTTCAAATTCTCAAAATCAAAATTTAAATATGGATATTTTTTTTTACTTGCCATTCTTATTTAAGCCCTTTCCGGTTTTTATTGGATTTGCCGGCATTTCCGCCCTTTGTGTTGCACATAGTTCAATACAGCACAAAGATAATAATCTGCTCTTCAAAGTCTCCAGACTTTGAAGCTTTATGCAAATGGTCTCTGACCATTCCCACTTAAACAATCAGAGATTGTTTTCATAAAACTGCGAAGTTTGGAAACTTCGCAGAGCATCTTTTAAAATGATTATGAAGCTGCTTGAACCCGCAACCCATCGCTCATTCATGCACATACTATGATGTGTGCGACGCAAGGAACGATGCCATGAAAAACTTCAGCCCGTAACATCATCTTCCTACATCTTACATCTTACATCTTATCTCCTTCCTCACAGTCTTTTTACAAACCGCAACTGGTGTGTTCGCTGAAACGTATCTCGGTTTATGATGCCCGCATTATCAATGGTATCAATACGCACACGGCCGGCGGCGTGGAGTATTTCACGGTCGTTCAACAACAAACCCACATGAATAATTTTTCCTTCTTCATTATCAAAAAAAGCAAGATCGCCGCAACGGGCTTCCTGTAAAAAACCAACATCTTCGCCCAGTAAACTTTGATGTGCAGCATCACGTGGTAAATGTTTACCAAAAAAACGCATCACCACCTGTACAAAGCCACTGCAATCGGCACCAAACACGGAACGTCCGCCCCAGAGATAAGGCGTATTTAAAAACTGGAAAGCAATGGCACGGATATTTTCTTCATCAAACACATAAGCGCCTTCCATTACCAGTTTACTGCTGCTGCGGATGCGGTAACTGCCCCAGGTGGTTTCGCTGCTGATGAGGCCCGGCACTGCACTGCCAAAAGGAACCATCATACGTGCTTCATTCACCATCATTACACCGCTCCATGTATTTACCAGAGATACCTGATCCTGCATGGCAATGGCGGGTTCCACTTCTGTTAATTGATTACGCATACAAAAACCGGCATAGCCATCATAGGTGCAAATAAGCTCCACCCACTCGCCATGATTGGAGATGAGTTCCGCCGCTTCTCCAAACAATAATTGAGAAGTGATTTCCGCTTCATGACGTGGCTCTTTGCGGATGGGGGCAACAGGTACAATACATAAGGCTGTGTTCATGCAGCATTCATTTGTGTGAATATATGGAATTTAGGTATGTGCTGCATCTACTGTGTAACTTGTATCTTATATTGCATCAACTGAACCAAAATATAACCACAGGCTCTGCAACAACACAGTACCATAAGCGATAATGAACTCCTTAGCTATTATTACAAGGATGGCAACAGCCGCTGGCTGGGCATTTTGCTGCAGCGTTATACCCTGCTGTTGTTAGGTGTGTGTATGAAATATTTAAAAAATGAAGAGGAAGCAAAAGATGCGGTGCAGCAGGTGTTTGAAAAAGCCATTGTGGAACTGGGCAAATACAAAGTGGATTATTTTAAGAGCTGGATATACATGGTGGCTAAAAATCACTGCCTCATGAAGCTGCGGGATAAAGGCAAACTGCCGGCCGAACTGAAAGAGAGCCATCTCTCCACTCCCGCTGAAGAAACCAACCAACCGGAACGGCTGAAAAAAGAAGAGTTGATTGATGAACTGGCCAAAGCTTTACCGCAATTAAACACGGAGCAACGTATTTGCATTGAGCAGTTTTACCTGCAAAAGAAAAGCTATATAGAAATTACGGAAACCACAGGTTACAGTTTGATGCAGGTGAAAAGTTATATTCAAAACGGAAAGCGTAACTTGAAACTGATTTTACTGAACAAACAGGTAAATGAACGATAAACTGTTAGACATATTAAAAGAGCATGATGATTTGAGTGAACAGCAATTGCTGGATTACTTAAAGGGCAATCTTTCTGCTGAAGAGCGGCATGAGATTGAAATGCGTTTGAGCGACCATGAAATGATGAGTGATGCGGAAGAAGGTTTGAAAATGATCGATAAAAAAGAAGACCTGAATGCCATTACAGCCCAACTGAATGCACGGCTTACGGAACAGCTCCGTACACGCAGGAAGAAAAAACTGAAAGAGATGCCTAACCAGTCATTCATTATTCTTACGGCTTTTATTATACTGGTACTGGTGGTAATTGCCTTTATGGTGATTTATAAAATGCAGCGCCGGTAAAGCTATTGCTGGCCCCTCGTGAAGTTTATGGCAGTCATTGCATTTTTTTCTATCTTTAAGCAAAGATTCAAGTGGGAGAAAAATATTTCTTTGTATTGCTGGATGATTCGGGAACAGAACGGTTAAGAATTCGTATTGAAACTGCAAAAGGAGGTGTGAAGTATTTTGTGGTTCAATATGAAACATATATTAATGAAGATTGGACCGCAATTGTAAGATATGACCTTGCACATGGCTTTTTTCACAGGGATGTAATGAACTACAAAGGGGAAAAAGAAAAGCAATCCATAACTATAACTAACTTAGAGGATGCTTTAAACTATGCGCAGCAGGATTTAAAAGACCGTTGGGAATTTTATAAAGAACGCTTTCTTAAACAAATGAAGAAATGACTAAAAAAGAATCAGTTAACAGAAACATAGGGCTTGCTTTTGACTTGTTGAAAGAAATTAACAATAAGCCTGAGTTGCTGAATGATATTCCAAAGGCATCTGCAATTGAATTTATAGAAAAGGATTTTCCTAAAAAAGAAAGAGGCGCTAAAAACAAGCGTAACCGAAAATACATTCGTGTTAAAAACGAATTTGAATTCAATTAACCTCAGTTTCCAATCTGAATTACCGGCCCACTGCTACCCGCTTTCAAATTAGGTTTTTCTGGCGTTTGGCCAAATTTGTACGTATTATTTTTGGGTGTGCGGTCAATGAGTTTATGATAAGGGTCAATACCTGCGCTCACCGGCTTTTCCTTTACAATAAACTCAAATGTTTTTTCCGGTTTGTCCATTTTAATGCGCTGCAGAATCAACTGCTTTTCCGTTTCTTTTCCTTTTACATTGGTGGTGGCAAACACACCCACATCCATATAATCATTTACAGGAGCAGTTGTTTGTTTACCGATGCTGTCGCTGTAAAACTTGGCGCTGCCCACTGTGAGTGTTACTTTATATGTTTTATCAGGCAGTTGTTTGTAATCTAACTTTTGCATATAATTTTCATACAACGTAATCTTCTCAAACATATCTGTAACTAAGTATTGCAAACTGTCGGGTGTGGCCTGTCTTATGTAAGCAACAAATTCTTCTGAATTGGTGTAAAGAGGTCCGCTGAATTTTGTTTTGTTGAGATAAGCACGGATGGCGGCGTTCAATGTGTCTTCACCCAAAAAATCACGGAGGGCATACATAATAACACTGCCCTTGTTGTAATGAATGTATTGCTGGTTTTCGGTAAGCATCAGCGGTAATTCACCTTTACCTTCAATGGTTCTGCCCATCAGGTATTTATCCATTTCATACTTCAAAAACTTTTTCATGGCTTCTTTGCCATATTCTTTTTCCATTACCATTAATGCGCTGTACTGGCTCATAGTTTCGCTCATGAGCACACTGCCCTGTACATTGCCACCAATTACCTGGTGTGCCCACCATTGGTGCGCCACTTCATGTGCTGTTATATAAAAAGGTACATCAATCTTATCAGGCCCTTCTTCTACTTTCGTTATAAAACCGATTGCTTCAGAAAAAGGAATGCTGTTTGGGAATGATTGTGCAAACATGCCGTATATTCTCGGAAATTCCATAATGCGTACTTGGCGGTGCTGGTAAGGACCAAAGTTTACAGTATAATAATCCAATGATTTTTTGATACCCTTCACCATACGTTCAAGATTGTACTCATGCCCTTTTTGATAATAGATTTCAATGTTTACACCGTTCCATTTATCTTTTTTAACCTGGTAGGCAGCGCTGAGAAAAGAGTAGAAATTTAAAATGGGACTGTTCATTTTGTATTGAAAATAATGACGGCCATCTTTTGTCCATTCTTTTTGCAAATAGCCCGGCGCAATGGCAATCTGTCCTTCATCCGTACTTACGGTGGCTTCAAATTTTATCCAGTCAGCATCATTGGAAATATAATTGTTCATGCGTGCAGCACTGTCATTTACTTTAGCCATGCGTGGTTTGGGTGGCAGACCATACTCTTTACGTGCCCGGTTTTGCGATAACTCACCTGCTTCATTATAACCCAGTGAGGGCATGAGCGTATTGTTGATGAATGTTCCATTACCTGCCACATCACTGTTCATTTTATCAAACAGGCCACGTGGTTTGTACATCATATCAAATGCAAACTCAATACTGTCGCCGGGAAGCATGGGTTTGTTCAGTTTAATAAGTTTAATGCCATTTTCTTTATCATCACTAATTACAGTAAAGGGAACAGAGGGGCTGAACTTGCTGTAACTGTATGCACTTTTTCTGCCACTGCGGTAATCAAAATACAAGGTATCAATAGGTTTTTCTGTTTTGTTTTGAAGTGTATAAACAGCAGCCATCCTTAATTCTTTTGCTGAAGGGTAAATATCCACTTCCACTTTGGATGCAATGATTCCTGGCTGCAGCAGTGTTTTATACTTGCTGTATTTTTTTTCGAGCTCTGCTGTTAAACGCTCCCGCTCTTTGGGTTTCATATATACCTGCAGCGTTCTTGTTTGATAAAAAATAAAAGCGCCACTGGCAATAGCTATCAAAACAGCAGCAACTATTAATAACTTATAACGGCCGGTATTAAAATAAGAAGAAAGCCGCCATCTTGATTTGATTGATTTTTCTTTACCACGTGCATACAAGACCAGCGCCAGTAAGCAAAGTACAGCACTGATGCTGATCCAGTATATCCTGTAAAAAGGCCATTGTGTAAAGGTGCCGCCATAACCATTCATATCAGAATATGGCATGGAACTGCCGGTGCTGTTGAAATCGTAAAAATCATTACTCCATTCCAGTAAGCCGAATACAATAGGAAGAATTACAATGGGTATCAATGCAAGAAAGAATCCGAGAAATTTGTTAGGTGAATATACCTGTACGGCCAGGCACAAAGCAATAAACACCACACCCACACCCAAACTCCTGAGAATAGAAATACTGTATTGTATTAAATCAATTTGGTAATACCCGTTGTAAAATTGAATGATAATACCTGTTACCATTGCAACAAGCGATAACACTGCCGATGCCAGTACCAAACCAATAAACTTTGAAAAAAACATCGAAGCATTACTCACCGGTGTTACACCCACCAGTTCGTCCATCTTGGTTTCACGTTCCCGCCAGATAGCAGTACCACTATAGAAGATGATAAAAATTACAACAAACAATGAAATGGAGCCGGCCACATCTTCAACAATTTTATACGTAACCATATACGTACTCACACCGTAAATGGCATCCATAAAATTTACAATGAGCAGCATCATGCCGATACCCAGTAAACACATTATGATAAAAAATAAACTCCGCACCATTTTCCTTGCTTCAAACAAACCGAGCCACCACATTTGTTTCATGGCTGCTTTGCCTGAAAAATCCTGTGTTACTGCTGGCAAATCATCGAGAGTATGTGATTGAGCAGCATAAGGCGCATCTGCTTTTTCTTTTCGCCCGAACAATTGCAACGGCCGTAAAAACTGCGAAAAACTAAAACCAAAATAACTTACAGCACATACCACTATGGCAATGGCTGCCCAGAGCAAACGGTTATACAGCAATGCACCGGTAAACGGAATCAAATTTTCATTTTTTTCAAAAGGGCTCCAGTATTCAGTTACATAATTCAATGCATTGGCGCCAGATGGCTCCAGCAGGGCGCTGAGCATTTTATTGTCAATATTCTGCATAAGGGTGTTACTCATAATTTGCAGCACCATTAAAATGATGGCAACAATATAAGCCATCATGGTAGTGCGTAAAAATGTAGTGAGTGAAAAGAACAAAACACCCAGCAGTAAAATATTGGGTACGGTGAAAATGAAAAAAGGCTGCAGGTAGTTAGCAAATTTATATTCTGCCATCATGGGTTTGCCCATTCCTGCCAGTGTGCCCAAATAAAAACCAATCAGCAATCCGCTAAAAACAAATACAGCTATTGTAAACGAACCCAAAAAACGGCCAAAGAAATAACCACTTTTTGAAATGGGCTTTGTAAAAAACAAAGGATGCATGTTGTACTGGTAATCTTTCTGAATGGCAACCGCCATAATAGAAATGAGTATTACACTTACCAGTATGCTGAAGATACTGCTGCTGGTGCCCAGCAACACACCTGCAACTGAAAAAGCAGAGTTCACAATAAAATTACTGTCGCTCCTTGTTGTACTGAACACTCCGGAAGCTGCCAGACCAATCATAAGTGATAACAAAAACAGAATACCAAAGAAAATATACGTAGAAGGTTTTTTAAAACCGTTCTTCAGTTCAAATGAAAAAATTGCTCCAAACATGTGCAGTTAGTTTTTAGCGATGGTTGAAAAATAAACATCTTCCAGTGTGGCATCTGTCCGTTCAAAACCATCTTCGGGCTTATCATCGCTTAATACATGAATCATCATCTTTCCTTCGGAGATATAATGAGAAATCACTTTTAATCTTCCTTTATAATCATTGAGTTGTTCTTTACTGATGGCTTGTCTCCATATTCTTCCCTGTAACGAAGCAACTGTTTGTGCCGGTGTGCCTTCCAGCAAAATCGTTCCGTTATTCATCACCACCATTTGGTTGCACAATGTTTTTACATCATCCACAATATGCGTGGAGAGAATCACAATTACCTGTTCGCCAATTTCACTTAAAATATTATGAAAGCGGTTGCGCTCCATGGGGTCAAGACCTGCTGTTGGTTCATCCACAATTACCAGTTTGGGATTGCCCAATAAAGCCTGTGCAATGCCAAAACGCTGCCGCATACCTCCGCTGTATTCACTCACATTACGTTTGCGTGCTTCATACAAATTGGTTTGATTCAATAAGGCATCCACAATTTGTTTCCGCTCTGCTTTACTGGTAATGCCTTTGAGCACGGCAAAATGATTGAGCAAATCAAGCCCCGATACTTTGGGATAAAAACCAAAATCCTGTGGCAGATAGCCGAGCACTTTACGTAATTCATTTTTTTGATGAATCACATCAATATCACCCAGTTGAATACTGCCGCTGTCAGGGTCTTGCAGTGCGGCGATGGTACGCATCAGTGTGCTTTTTCCTGCACCATTAGGGCCGAGCAGGCCAAACATGCCTTTGCTGAGTGTGAGATTAATGTCGTTAAGTGCTTTTACGCCGTTTGCATACACTTTGTTGAGATTCCTGATTTGAAGCTGCATGGATTGGTTTTATTTATGGTTGATTAACAAGAAAGCAAATATATTGTTCAAAAGAACAACTGTAAACAGTTCAAAAAAGTTAGTAGCAAATGTGGGAAAATTGTTACTCGAAATATTTTATCTGCACAAATTTTCAATGCATTCTTATGATGAAAGGCGAACTTGAATTGAAAGAGGCTAAGCTATTAAATGCACTGTAAGGTTGAGAGAGCATAAGTATTCTATAACTAACTCACCCCTGCCCCTCTCTGCTTCGCAAAGAGGGAGATGCAAACACTCCGGGTAAAAAAAGATTTCAAATTTAATCGGAGGCTCATCACCCCTGCCCCTCTCTGCTTCGCAAAGAGGGAGATGCAAACACTCCGGGTAAAAAAAGATTTCAAATTTAATCGG
>JAIEQM010000109.1 GCA_019747705.1 Chitinophagaceae bacterium
AACAGCAATAAACAATGCTTCACAATCACCAATAAAAATAAATTCATTTTATTCAACTCACCCCTGCCCTCTCTGCTTCGCAAAGAGGGAGTAGTAAACACTCCAAATTAAAATGAAACTTCAAAACTGTTGGAGGCGCCACTCCCCCTTCTCTGTAAACAGAGAAGCCCGCCCGGATGACCGGTTCGGACGGGGGACGGGGTTGAGTTAACAACTACGATTATTTAAATTCATCCTGTACATTTACACCTCATTCTTTGTTTATGTATTCAGCATCGGCCACTCAAACCCTTCAGCAACAAACCAAACAATTACTCAGCAGTGTGCAAGCACATTCCGTTTCGGAAAAAGAGATCACTGTATTGCGTGATGCGCTCCGTTTTCATGAATACCGTTATTACATTTTAAATGATCCGCTCATCAGTGATTTTGAATATGATTCGCTGTATAAAGCGTTGGAAAAAATAGAAGCGGATCAACCTTCCATCATCACACCCGATTCACCCACGCAACGTGTGGCCAAAGGGCTGGGAACCGATTTTCAAAAAGTAACGCACTTAGTGCCGATGCTGAGTTTGGAAAACTCTTATAACGCTGATGATTTGATTGACTGGGACCGAAAAGCAAAAGAACTTACAGGAAAAGATGTGGTGGAATATTGTGCTGAACCAAAATTTGATGGTGCCGGTATTTCATTGATTTATGAAAATGATTTGCTGGTTCGTGGCGCCACACGTGGCGATGGAACAGAAGGTGAAGACATTACCACCAATATCAAACAAATACGTTCTATTCCGCTTTCTGCAAAGTTCAGCGACTATGGCATCAAACAAATTGAAATACGGGGTGAAGTATTGATGACCAAGAAAAACTTTAAAGCCTACAATGATCAACTGGCTGAAGAAAATTTACCGCCACTTGCCAATCCACGCAATGCAGCCAGCGGCTCACTCCGTATTAAAGATGCAAAAGAAGTGGCAAGAAGAAACCTGGAAGCGTTTCTGTACCATGTGGGATATTTTTCAAAGACAGAGGCAAGAAGTACGAAGTATAAAGTACCTCAAAGTCATGCTGCAGCATTAAGTATGTTATGGAACCTTGGTTTCCGCAGCCCGGAAAAGGAAAAGAAAATCATAAAAGGTATTGAAGGTGTGATTGCTCATTGTAAAGCGTATGAAGAACAGCGTGATGAACTGCCTTATGAAATTGACGGCATGGTGATTAAAGTAAATGATTTGGAGCTGCAGGATCAAATGGGCATGACCTCCCATCACCCACGCTGGGCGATTGCTTATAAATTTAAAGCAAGACAGGCTACTTCCAAATTAAGAGCTGTTGAATACCAGGTGGGCCGCACGGGTGCTGTTACACCTGTTGCAAAAATTGATCCTGTACCCATTGGTGGCGTTACTGTAACAAGTATCTCCCTGCATAATGCTGATTTTATTGCTGAAAAAGATTTGCGTTTGGGTGATAGTGTATTAGTAGAACGTGCAGGTGATGTAATTCCCTACATCGTAAAATCATTTCCTGAATTACGCAACGGCAGTGAAGAAGAAATTGTTTTTCCAACACATTGTCCTGTATGCAATCATCAACTTGTAAAACCCGAAGGGGAAGCAGTGTGGCGCTGCACCAACATCAATTGCGAAGCACAGGTGGTGGAACGCATTATCCATTACAACAGTAAAGATGCAATGGATATACGTGGTATGGGCGAAGCCAATGTGCGTAAGTTTTATGATCTTGGTTTTTTAAAAGATATTCCTTCCTTATATCAACTTCCCTATGAACAAATAAAAACACTGGAAGGCTTTGGTGCAAAAAGTATTGATAACCTGCGCACAGCCATTGAGCATTCAAAAACACAACCACTGTACCGTTTCATTTATGCACTCGGCATCCGTTTTGTAGGAGAAGCTACTGCAAAAACACTGGCACAGTCAGTAACCTATCTTCCTGATTTAAAAAATAAATCTCAGGAAGAATTACAGCAATTGGAAGATGTTGGACCAAAAGTTGCATCCGCCATCTATGAGTTTTTTCAAAATAAAGAGAATATTGAACTGCTTAAACAACTGGAAGAACTGGGTGTGCAGTTGAAAAATGAGCAGAAAGAAATTTATACAGGCGGCAACTTAAGCGGTTTAACTTTTTTATTTACAGGCACTTTGCCCACACTTAAAAGAAGCGATGCTGAAAAAATGGTGGAAGAAAACGGTGGAAGTATTTTAAGTGGCGTGAGCGCTAAATTGAATTATCTTGTAGTGGGCGAAGACGCAGGCAGCAAACTGGAAAAAGCAAAAAAGCTGAATACGGTGAAGATCATCAGCGAAGAAGAATTTTTGACCATGATTAAAAATTAATGCACACTATTGACATTACCACAATCTCTTTTGTATATTTATCAACCAATCGTTTTTCTATGATTAAAAAGCTTCCCGCTGAACAATGGAAACAGATGCAATTTGCAGGCTGGAAGTCGCTCAAACGCAAATATGCTGTTTCCACCCATGGCCGCTGCTGCAGTTATAAACTGGATATAGTAAAAGATGGAAAGTTGCTGGATGGTTCCATTACCACCGGTTACAAAACATTAAACCTGCACCGCCCCAATAATAACGGAACACTGTATTTGCACAGGGAAATTGCAAAACTCTTCTGCAAAAAAACATCACAGCGCCAGGTATATGTAATACATAAAAATCATATTAAAACAGATAACCGTGTTTCCAATATTAAATGGGCCACACTGGAAGATATGGCGGCACACCAGCAGCACAGTCCGCTAAAAATTGCATATAAAAAACTGCAGAAAGAACGCAGCGCCACCCAAAAAGGTTTAAAGCTCACACCCACGCAGGTAAAAACCATTAAGAAAATTATTCAGGACCCCAAACGCAGCATCACTTACAAGCAACTCGCCAAAAAATACAATGTAAGTGAAATGACTTTGTACCGCATACGCAGTGGCGAAAACTGGGGAGCAGTAAAGAGTTGATAGCCGGTAGTCGTTAATTAGTTATTACTACTTAATCACAACACTCACAATTCACTATTGACTATTCAATTCTATGCTTCAATCATCTACTTTAAAATTTCTGAGCAATTTAAAAAAGAACAACAACAAACCCTGGTTTGATGCCAACCGTAAACAATATGAAGATGCAAAAGCTGATTTTGCAAACTTTATTCAAACCATTATTGAAAAACACGGAAAGAAAGATGCATCCATTGCCCATTTGCAGGCAAAGGAATGTATGTTTCGAATAAACAGGGATGTACGTTTCAGTAAGGATAAAAGTCCGTATAAAACCAATATGGGTGCATTCATAAATGCAGGCGGCAAAAAATCAAACCTTGCAGGCTATTATTTTCATTTAGAACCCGGCGGTTGTTTTGCGGGTGGTGGAATGTACATGCCTATGCCTCCTGATCTGGCAAAAATCCGGCAAGAGATAGATTACAACTTAGCTGATTTTAAAAAAATCATCAGCTCCAAAAAATTCAAAACTGCTTATGGTGATTTTGACAGAGATGCGGAGTACCTGCTGAGCCGGGTGCCTAAAGGTTATGAAGCAGATAACCCTGCTGCAGACTATTTAAAACTGAAAAGTTTTGTAGCCACCATTAAAATCCCGGATATTTCCTTAACATCCAAAACATTAGTGAAAGAAGTAAGTACAGCTTTTGAAGCGTTGCAGCCATTGATTGAATTTTTGAACAAAGCAGTGAAGGATTAATTTTTTCATCATACTTATTTTTTAAAAGGCGGCATCTTTTTTTAAAAATGCCGCCTTTTAAACTCATTTACAACATCCCTTTTTGCAAAAGATATTCTGCAATCTGCACCGCATTGGTAGCGGCCCCTTTGCGCAGGTTATCACTCACAATCCACATGTTAAGAGTGTTGGGTTGTGTTTCATCTCTTCTCAATCTTCCCACAAACACTTCATCTTTTTCATGTGCCTCCATGGGCATGGGGTATTGTTGATTGGCATTATCATCCACCACAATTACTCCGGGAGAATTGATTAATAATGTTTTTACATCATCAAGATTATAATCATTTGCAAATTCCACATTCACACTTTCACTGTGCCCGCCCATTACAGGAATGCGAACGGTGGTTGCTGTAACACGTATGGAATCATCACCCATAATCTTGCAGGTTTCCTTAACCATTTTCATTTCTTCTTTGGTATAACCGTTTTCTAAAAACACATCAATCTGCGGAATTGCATTCAAATCAATGGGATATTTATAGGCCATCGGGTATTCATCACTATTGCCATCCATTGCTTTTTTTCTTTCACCCATTAACTGATCCACCGCTTTTTTACCGGTACCGGTTACACTTTGATAAGTTGATACCACTACTCTTTTAATTTGATATTTTTGATGCAATGGTTGCAATGCCACCACCATTTGAATGGTAGAGCAATTGGGGTTGGCAATAATTTTATCATCAGCAGTTAATACATCAGCATTTACTTCCGGCACTACTAATTTCTTTGTCGGGTCCATACGCCATGCACTGCTGTTATCAATCACCGTAATGCCTGCTTCAGCAAATTTGGGCGCCCATTCCAATGAAGTACTTCCTCCTGCTGAAAAAATAGCAACAGCAGGTTTGGCACTAATAGCATCTGCCATGCTTACAACTTTATACTTTGCACCTTTAAACTCCACTTCTTTACCAACTGATCTTTCAGAAGCTACCGGTAATAATTCTGTAACGGGAAAATTTCTTTCGGCCAATACCTGCAACATTTTTGTTCCTACCAGGCCGGTTGCGCCAACTACTGCTACTTTCATTTTTTAATCCTCCTTCTTTTGCAATGCAAAAGAGTTTTAAGTTAATAAATAGAATACCGTTTGCTTACACCCCTTCCGGGATGGGGGCAAAAAATAAGACCTTCCGTTTGGGGAAGGCCGGTAAGTATATGACTACATAACGTACAAATCACTTCCCCTGCGGAAACTGTTTGGTTGTGCGTTTTGTATGTTTCTTCATCATCATGGCTTCAAAAATAAACTTCAATGTTTAGTTCACCAAATTGTTTTTATAAATTTTACACAGGAGATGATGGAGGTTTTTTGAATAATCTTACTTTTAAACCATGCAAAAATCCC
Source organism: Chitinophagaceae bacterium (assembly GCA_019747705.1). Classification (GTDB taxonomy): domain Bacteria; phylum Bacteroidota; class Bacteroidia; order Chitinophagales; family Chitinophagaceae; genus Lacibacter. The sequence goes on from JAIEQM010000109.1 coordinate 5,137, forward strand.
GGCTGCTTTTTTTATTCGTACTAACGTTCATTGGAAATACGCTGCGTGCGCAAATCAATGAAACATTTGCTGATGGTGATTATACAACAAATCCTGTCTGGACTCCCAGCAATCCTGCCGACTGGATTGTGAATTCTTCTTTTCAATTACAAAGTAATAATACAACAGCCAACAGTACTTTCTGGATCAGCACACCCAATGCATTAGCTGCAACCACACAATGGGATTTTTGGGTACGGCTTGATTTCAATCCTTCTTCAACCAACCTGGTTGATGTATATCTCACAGCTTCTGCTGCTGATATTTCACAGGCAAATACTACAGGTTATGTAGTACGTATTGGAAATACAGATGATGAAATTGCTTTGTACCGTAAAGATGCAGGTGGCGCTTTTATAAAAATTATTGACGGCATTAATGGCGTGCTCAACGCCTCATCCAATGTAATGCGGATACGTGTTATAAGAACGGCTGCCAACCAATGGAACCTGCTGAGAGATTTGAGCGGTACCGGCAATTCATATACCAGTGAAGGAACAGTAACTGATGCTACGTATAATACTTCAGGCTTTTTTGGTTTTTTAGTTCGTCAAAGTACATCCGGTTTTTTTCAACGGCATTACTTTGATGATATTGTTGTTCAACCCTATGTACCGGATGTAACTCCGCCTGCAATCAGCAGTGTTACGGCAGTATCACCAACAGCGCTGAACGTTTTATTTAACGAACCCGTTGATTTTACCACCAGCCAGCTTACTGCAAACTATACAGTTGATAACGGTATTGGCAACCCTGCAACTGCTGTACGCAATGCAGGAAACAACGCCCTGGTACAACTCAGTTTTGCCACACCTTTCCCTAATGGCACAACCTGCAAATTAACAGTGAATGCGGTACAGGATCTTTCAGGTAATGCTATCAGTAACGCTCAGGCTAATTTCAGCTTTTATATTCCAAAGCGTTTTGATGTGGTGATTGATGAAATTATGAGTGATCCCACACCACAAATAGGATTGCCTAATGCCGAGTGGATTGAAATCAGAAATACAACCGGCCAAACCTTCAACATCGGCGGATGGCGTGTGGGAGATGCAGGTGGTGTGAGCGGGCCATTACCCTCTTTCGATTTAAAACCCGACAGCCTGGTCATCATCTGCGGTACTTCTGCTGCTGTAGTTATGCAGCCTTTCGGCCGCACTTTTTCCGTTACCAGCTTTCCTTCACTGGATAATAATGGAGAACTTATCTGGATTCAAAATCAAAATGGCAGCATTATTCATGCAGCAGAATATAGTATCAATTGGTTTAACAACGCAGTAAAAAGCGATGGCGGGTGGACATTAGAAATGGTGGATACCAAAAACCCCTGCAGCAGCAGCAACTGGAAAGCAAGTGTGGATGTGCGTGGCGGTTCACCGGGTATCAAAAATTCTGTTGACGGAGTTAACAAAGATCAATCGCCACCCCAATTGATTCGTGCATTTGCAACAGACAGCGTTACGGTTGTTTTGAGTTTTGATGAACCATTAGACAGTTTAAAAGGAGCCACTGCAGCCAATTATTCCATCAGCGATGGTATTGGCACTCCACAATCAGCAATTACAAATCCCCAATTATTTAATTCCGTACAAATCAGATTAAACACACCCATTGTTCGTAATAAAGTTTATACTGTTACTGCCAATAACGTAACAGATTGCAGCGGAAACGTAATAGGTGGTTTTAAAACCAGCAAGCTGGGTTTAAGTTCAAGAGCTGACAGCCTGGATATCATCATCAATGAATTATTGTTTAACCCCAAGCCCAACGGTGTTGATTATGTGGAGTTGTATAACAGAAGTAACAAAGTAATTAATCTTAAAGATTTGTTTTTGGCCAACAGGAGCAGCACCGGTGTGGTTGCCAACCTCGAACAAATCAGCCTGGTTAATATTGCATTGTTTCCATCAGAGTATTTAGTGGTGAGTGAAGATGAAACGGTTGTAAAAAGCCAGTACACTGCAAAAAATCCTTCTGCATTTATTAATCTTTCTTCCATGCCTTCTTACAGTGATGATAAAGGAAATGTATTGCTGCTGAATAATGCAGGCGCTATGGTGGATGAACTGCCTTATGATGAGAAATGGCATTTTGCTTTAATTGATAACCGTGAAGGTGTGGCGCTGGAACGCATCAATCCCAATGGCCCCACAAAAAATAAAGACAACTGGACGAGTGGTGGAAAAGATATTGGATACGGAACACCGTCATATCAAAACTCACAATTTCGCCAGGATTTGCAGGTACAGGGTGAAGTACTGGTAACACCGGAAGTGTTTTCCCCGGATAATGATGGCTTTGATGATTTCCTCACCATCAGTTACCGTTTTCCGCAGAATGGATATGTAATGAATGTAACAGTATTTGATGCAAGCGGCCGGCCGGTACGTGCATTACAGCGAAATGCTTTGTGCGGACAAACAGGAAGTTTCCGCTGGGATGGATTGGATGATAAGTTTGCCAAACTTCCACTCGGCCCCTATGTAATTTTCACTGAAATTTTTAACCTGGAAGGAAAAGTAAAACGGTTTAAGAACCAGGTGGTGGTGGCGAGGAAGTTGTAACACTTCAACCTTTACATGGCTTTCAATTAAAAACATTTTCTATAAAAGGCTAATAAAACAACCCTCTTAAACGCATATGTTTTCGGTTGCCGCCCCTCTTTATATCAGTGTAAAAGCCAAAGCTAAAAATAAAAGTTTTTTCCTTTCTATTAAAAGCTTCAATGCCCTGTCCACCGGTTGCAAGTAATGCACGTGAGTAAAAAGCACGACGGTTACTTTTATTTAAACCAATACTGTAACCAACCGTTCCTCGTACTGAAGCTTTGGGTGTAATTTGCACATCAATGAAAGGCATTACATCCAAACCAATTCTTGCCTTGCTCCCGTCATAATCAAACATCAGATATCCATTTCCAAAAGTGTCAAAACTGCCAAAGGGGCCAGATTTATTTCTGATAAAATCTTCATATGTAAAAATGGTTTGAAGCTTTATGTTTACAACGCTGGTTCTTTTACCAATAACCCTTAACTCAGGACCTGCGCCAATTTTCCAGAGGTAATTGGTATAAAAGGGCGGGTAACCATAATCTTCAAAAATGCTTCTTATTTTATGCGCTTCAAAACCGGCATAAGTAAATAAATTAACACGTTTGTTTACATAAAATGAAGCTGATGGAAGAATATCAAGAACAAAAACAGTTTTGTTTGGCGGGTTACTTAAGATTACAGGTATTCCGAAGTTGCCACCCAGCACACCTGTTTTTTGAAACTTTGTTGTGCCATAAGTTGAAAGAAAGCCCGCCTGTTGCATTTGAAAAGGCTTTTGACAATAAGTTGATTGTGAAATAACAAATACTACTAAAACAGTTGATATTACTCGCATAATGAAAATATAAGATGCAGCCACAATTAAAAAGTAATTGTGGCTGCTTTAAAAATTTAAAATGATATTGCACAAGAGCAGTTAGGCCAGCTTGCAAATCCGGGGTCATAAGCCCTATAATGTGTACTGTATCCAGTAATTGTAGGTTTACTTCCAATAGTTACAATTGACATAGGAAAAGAAATAAAACCAGAACTAATCGTACTATTTAAAGGCGTTAATACTATCCAATCAGTTTCAACTGTCCTACTACGGGCCTCAGAATTCCAAGTCCAATTGAAATTATAAGATGAATTTATATTAAAAGAATATGGAGGCTGGTCATTGTATGAAGTCACTGGATAAACAGTTTGTATTGGCCCGGTGCTGCCATAAAACTGATGATGCTCTGTGCTCCAATTGTCATACCATGTTCCAAAAGCACGACCGGTTAGAGAACGTGTTTGATTTTGTGTTGTTGATTCGTATTGAGTTGAATTTGACGGATTAAAATACCGGTTATTATAAATCCGTCCAATAATTCTTCTGTTCTTCCCGTTTATTCGCACAGTCTGTTGACAGTCATTTGTTCTATAATCTTCGGGAATAGCAGTCCAATCTAAAAAAGTCTTAGCAGCGAAATTTTTTTGCTGGTGCTCATTAAATTTTAGCCTCATACTTTCAACAGATGCCTTATCCTTCATTTTTGCAGAAAAATAAACAGTTGAAGCGAGTCTGCCATTTACACCATTATTACCTACCAGCCACATTTTAAGTGAATCTTTTGAATACTGTAAAAGCCATGTATCTACTATTACAAAACCATCTTTATTAATAGCAGGAGTTACAGCTTTATCAAATGAGTTGGATTCGTAATAAAACCCCTCCGCGGCATTACCTGCTATGTAAATTGAATTGGGGAATGTAGTAACAAGCGGCGTATGCGGATTATCAAAAACCGAAGCAGGGCCATTAGGGTACTGTTGAGCCAATTGCTCCGCAATAACAGCATCTGCTTTTGTAATACTATCAAAAGCCGTTTTCATTGAAATAAATGGTTCATTCGTTCTTGCACCGACTGAAGAAACAGGTTGAGCTAAAACCTTCGATCTGCCATAAAATCTAAAGCTTCTAAAATCGGTAAACTTTAGAACCCCGTTTTCAAGAACAGGGGGCTGACTCTTTAAAGTTTGTTGTGACTGAGGAGTTTCCAAAACTTCAACGGTTGTTTGCTGAGGTTGCTTTTTACAGGCAACAATGAGGGTTGCAAAAAGGGTAAACTTTACCCCCCCCCTCCGACAATTTTGTGCATTAGTGATTTTTTCATTTTAAAAAAGTTTGCAACAAAATTGCAAAGCCCTGCTGCAACTATTTTGCAGTTTAATTTTTACTCAGTGTTTTTTATAAACTTAATTTTAAAACTCCCTGACTCTTCGTAATAATACGTTTGTTTGAACCTGTTATATTTTACAGGTGCTCCGTATTTTTTCATTGCTTTTAATAATCCATATAACGTTCTTTCGGAAACATTTATTTTGTGTGCAAGTTGCTTTGGTGTACCTGTAGCTTTGATTTGAATCAAATTATTAATTCGGGTTACCCGATGGAATACTCTTTCTGGCATTTTTCAAATAAATTATAACGCAAACATATAAATATTCACTGAAAAATTTTATAGCTGGTAGTTGTATGAAATCACATTCAATATGTAATGAATGTAACAGTATTTGATGCAAGTGGCCGGCCGGTGCGTGCATTACAGCGAAATGCTTTGTGCGGACAAACAGGAAGTTTCCGCTGGGATGGATTGGATGATAAGTTTGCCAAACTTCCACTCGGCCCCTATGTAATTTTCACTGAAATTTTTAACCTGGAAGGAAAAGTAAAACGGTTTAAGAACCAGGTGGTGGTGGCGAGGAGACTTTGACAGAGTATCAGGATATTTCTGACTATATTCATTGAAATTAATTTAAAAAAAATGAACTACCTTTTAATTATTACTCTCTGCACCTTTTTTTCTTTTACTGAAATAAAAGCGCAAACAAAGTTTATGCAGATTACAACCGTTGAATCTGTAGTAAGTGGCGGCGCAGGCCGTTCAAAAATGATTATTACAAAAGAAGACGGCACACAGGAAGAAAAAGATATGGAGAATCTTTTCAGTATTGTGGGGATTAATTTTAAAAACATAAAATCCAACGAAACAGTTTTACTGCAAACACTTAAATCATATACCGATCAGGGGTGGAAACTGATTTCCACATCACCGCTTACCTTAAGCCCCAATCAAAATGGCAATGGTATTTTTTTAACCCGCTATTTACTCTCAAAAGAATAAAAGAGAGATTCATTTTATATTGATCCTATTCAATATTACCGGCGTGATTTACTCATTTTAAGAGGAAGAGCTATCTTTAAGCATAAAGATTGATTAAGCTGTTGCATGATCACCCGTAAAAAAATCATCTACCCCGTAAATGAATCGCTGCGCCGCTACCTGCGCCTGTACCAGCGTGAACAAAAATTACCCGTTACCTACAATCAACTCCGTGATTTTTTAGAAACCATTCCTGTAATTGATGCAAGAGGAAAAGACACTTTGTGGGAAACGGTATTGTACCCCCAGGAACAGCAAAATGAAATTAACAATGGCCTTAAAAAAATTTATGCCATGCTCAAGGCAGGCGGTGATGAAAAAGTACAGCGCCATCTTTATATTGAGCGGATTGATTTCTGCACCTTTGGCAATACCCATCCTTTCCGCATCAAGATAGTAAACAGCTACAATGATGTGCATGATTACTTCTATGTAAAAATTGCAGATGCCAGCAGGGTGTACGGTTTGGAGCTGGAGCATATTCTTTCGCCCAATCAATTGAATTACTTAGTGCATGAAAACACATTGGTGGAAGAACATATTGCAGGCATTCCGGGTGATGTGTTTCTGCCTTTGTACAATGGAAGACCGGAGTTTAATCCCAAACGCATCGGTAAAGAGTTTGTAAAATTTAATGAACGTTGTTTTGTGCGGCTGCTGGGTGATATGCGTGCTTACAATTTTGTATTTGATATTACACCTGATTTTGATGATTTCCAGTTCCGCATCCGTGCCATTGATTTTGACCAGCAGTTTTTTGAAGGCAGTTTAAAAATTTATTTGCCGCAATACTTTAAAGAAAATTTCCCCTACGTAGATATGGCGCTGAAGCATTTTAATAAAGATGTGATGATGCAGTACCAGCAGGAAGAACGGGCGCTCATTGCAAGGCGCATTAAAGAAGAACGCTACCGCTTACGGGATTTAAGGGATATACTGGTGAATGATGAAATATCCACTACTGAAAAAATTAAACAACTGGGTTTTGAACTGGCGGAATATTATGAAGACGCTGTGTTTGAACGATGTACCAGTATGGGTGAATTAATTGACAGGAGTTTGAAACGGGTGCTGGTAACAACGCATGTGAAGCAGAGTAATATGTGATGTAAGCCGCTTTTAATGAAAGATGCCATGAAAAACAAGAAGTACAAGTGTGCGACGCAAAACCGCTGCCATAGAAAATTAAGCTGGCAACATAAACATTCTATGCATTCAATTCCTTCCACAGCATATCTTTCAATTCTGTTAAGCCCTGCTGTGTTACACTTGAAATAAATACATGGGGAACTTTCTTTGGCAATTCTTTACTGACGGCTTCTTTCAGTTCATCATCCAGCATATCACTTTTACTGATGGCGATTAAAAATTGTTTCTGCAGCATTTCAGGGTTGTACTGTTCCAGTTCACTCAGCAGTACTTCAAATTCTTTGCGGTGATCTTTACTGTCGGCCGGAATTAAAAACAACAATACCGAATTGCGTTCAATATGCCGGAGAAAACGATGACCCAGCCCTTTGCCTTCAGCAGCGCCTTCAATAATACCCGGCAAATCTGCAATGCAAAAACTTTTACCATCACGGTACTCCACCATACCCAGTTGCGGTGTTAACGTGGTGAATGCATAATCAGCAATTTTAGGTCTTGCAGCAGTGATGCTGGATAGCAAGGTTGATTTGCCTGCGTTGGGAAAGCCCACCAATCCCACATCAGCCAATACTTTTAATTCAAGGATTTTTGTGGCTGCAATGCCGGGTTCACCGGGTTGTGCATGTTCAGGCGCCTGGTTGGTGGGTGTTGCAAAGCGTGCATTGCCCAGCCCGCCACGTCCGCCTTTAATCCAAACAAACTCCTGACCGTCTTCTAAAATTTCTGCTTCAACGGTACCTGTTGCTTCATCCCTGGCAACAGTTCCCAATGGCACTTCAATAAAATAATCTTTACCATAACGGCCGGAGCAATTATCACCACTGCCTGCCTCTCCGTCTTCGGCAAATACATTTTTTACATAGCGGAGATGCAGCAAGGTCCATAAATTTTTATTACCACGGAGAATGATATGACCGCCCCGGCCGCCATCACCGCCATCAGGCCCTGCTTTGGCATTAAACTTTGTTCGTGCAAAATGTTTACTGCCTGCCCCACCATGACCGCTCTTGCAGAAGATGCGGATATAATCAATAAAGTTTTTTTCCATTTGTGCGGCAAAGATAGTTTTTATGCTTCCACTTTAAATATTGCTGTCTCATATTCATTTAAAGCAAAAAACCCCTTCGGCTTTCACCGAAAGGGCTTTAACAAGGATTGTTTGTAAACCTACCTTTTAAAATTTAGAAAACTTAGCGCTTGAAATTTCGCCGTTGCTGTCAATCATTTGAAGAATGTATGTACCAGGTTGCAATGTGCTTACGTTGAGAATTGAAACGGCATTTACACCTGCGTTTACATTATTTCTTTGCTGGTGAATCGTTCGGCCATTACCATCCATTACTCTTAAAGTAACCACACCTGCTGATGCCATTTCAATTCTTGCAGTGGCAACACCCTGTACAGGGTTGGGTGTAAGCAGCAGGTTTTTAATTTGTTTGTTATCTCTGCGCAGCATTACAATATTGCTGTATTCTGTGCGGCCATCTTTATCTGCCATTTTAAGGCGGTAATAAAATACTTTGCTGCTTTCAGCACTAACATCGTCATTAACAGAATAAGAATTACCACTGTTAGATGTACCCAAAGGATTTCTTTTTGCTACAGAACGAAACTGTGATGGAGATGTACTTCTTTCCACTTCGTAATAATCAAAATTCTCTTCGCTCTCTGACTCCCAGTTAAGGGTAGCGATATTGTTACGCAATATGCCTGAGAAGTTTTTAAGTTTTACCGGCAAGGTTGAACCTGAAGGGAATGCATTACTGGCTAAATCCTGCAATCCGGTTTGTGCACGTACCAAAGTGGTAACAACAGTACCAGGACCGGCAGAGTTAACAGTGGCTGAGTTTACAAAATAAATTCCAACAGATGTTGAGAGATACATTGAACCAGCAAGGTCAAAAGCTACTCCGTTTACAGAGCCTGAGAAGGATTGGTTGCCGTTATTGCCATCTACTAAGTTCCATCTTCTTGTAAAAGTTGTATTGTTTCCATTTGGTGAACCAATGAATATTTCAGTGGTACCATTAGTTACGTTAGCAAGTGCATAAATTGCAACACCACCAGGACTGCTTGGGCTTGGTAAAACAGCAAGGTCGCCATTTTGAAAATCTGCAGCAGATCCTCCGCCAGCCAGGGTTACGCCATTAGCATCGTCAACTTTTAAACGATCTGCAACTGGCAAACTTGAATTTACAGTTACTCCGTTGGGTTTAAAACTTGCAAGGTAAACAGTAGTTGAACCATTGCCGGCCAGCAAATAACATACACCATTTGGCCCCATACCTAAACGTACAAAACCTAAATTATCAGTATTTGCTCCGTTAACATCCAATGTGCCAATTAAAGTTTGATTAGTGCCCGCCATTGTTGCGCCATATACGTCCACCACACCACTATTGCCTGTTGTATTGGGCAACCAATAGAAATAAGGAGTAGCGGGGTCACCGGGGTTTAGACCAGGTTGCGGAGCACTGATAGCAAGCGCTGCTGTGCTGCCAGCGGCTCCGGTAATGGGCGCAAAAATATCTGTAGGCCCGGCTATATAAGAACCGGCGTTAACACCAAATGCAGATATTATTGTACCGCCTGAAGATGTAGCCCAGAGATTGGCGTTGTAAACAGTTACAGTTACTGTACTTGAAGTAATAGTCGTTGTTCCCCTGCTTACCGTACAAGTAACAGAATATACTCCGGGATTTGGAAATACAATCACTTTAGTATTACCACCGCCGCCGGCTAAAGCAGGGTTTGCCCCGGGTATTGTAGCCCCCGGTGCCGACCATTGATAGCTATAATTGCCAGAACCGGACCAGGTTCCTCCTGGATTGGCAAGAAAAGTAATAGAACCATTAGCGTTGCGTTATAAATCGAACAAATTCAATTGATTAGAATTTTGCTCTTTGAAATATTGTAATTGAGTCTGC
>JAIEQM010000090.1 GCA_019747705.1 Chitinophagaceae bacterium
TCAATAAAGCCCGGAGCAAGTCATCAATAAAGCCCGGAGCAAGTCATCAATAAAGCCCGGAGCAAGTCATCAATAAAACCCGGAGCAAGTCATCAATAAAGCCCGGAGCAAGTCATCAATAAAGCCCGGAGCAAGTCATCAATAAAGCCCGGAGCAAGTCATCAATTGCCCTGGGCTTCAGCCCAGGGATTAAATTTCTTCTTTTGATAAAACACATTCGGCTACTCCCCTGCCCTGCGGCACCATCGGAAATACATTGTTTTCTTTTCCCACCATTACTTCCAGCAAATAACTTCCGTTATGATTGAGCATGGCTTGCAAAGCATCTTTCAATTTACTTCTGTCATCAACTCTTTGTCCCTCTATATAATATCCTTTTGCCACTGCAACAAAATCAGGACTGGTGATATCAACAAACGAATAACGTTTTTCATGAAACAGTTGCTGCCACTGGCGCACCATTCCCAAAAACTGATTATTCAAAATCAAAACCTTTACATTGGGCTTAAACTGCATGATGGTTCCGAGTTCCTGCAAGGTCATTTGAAAACCACCATCACCAATAATAGCAACAGTTGTACGTGAAGGGTCGCCAAAAGCAGCGCCAATCGCCGCAGGCAATGCATAACCCATCGTTCCCAATCCGCCACTTGTGATATTGCTTTTGCTGTGATTCATCTTTGCATACCGGCAGGCCACCATTTGGTGCTGACCAACATCGGTAACAATGATTGCATCACCATTGGTTAATTCATTCAACGCTTTAATTACTTCACCCATTGATAAAATCTCATCTGCAGGATTCATTTCAGGTTCAATACACTTCACTTTTTCCTTCTCCATATAATCATGAAACTTCTGTATCCATGACGGATAAACTTTCTGCTGCAATAATTCTGTGAGCAGGGGTAATGTTTCTTTACAATCGCCCCACACACCAACAGTTGCTTTTACATTCTTATCAATTTCAGCAGGGTCAATATCAAGATGTATAACCTTTGCCTGCTTGGCATACTTATCCAATCTTCCGGTAACACGGTCATCAAACCGCATACCCACGGCAATCAACACATCACATTCATTGGTTAATACATTGGGGCCATAGTTACCATGCATACCCAGCATACCCACACCCAATGGATGGTCGGTTGGTATCGCACTCATACCCATGATGGTCCATGCAGCAGGTAAACCGCCTTTTTCAATAAATGTTTTGAATTCGTTTTCTGCTTTACCCAATATCACACCCTGCCCAAAAATTACAAAGGGCCGTTCTGCTTCATTAATGAGTTTAGCAGCTTCTTCAATATATTTTTTTCTTACAATCGGTTTGGGGCGATAGCTGCGAATGTGTTCACACTTTTTGTAACCTTCATATTCAAACTTTTGCAATTGTGCATTCTTGGTAATATCAATCAGCACAGGGCCTGGTCTGCCACTGCCGGCAATGTAAAATGCTTTTGCAAGTACTGAAGGAATTTCTGTTGCATCTGTAACCTGGTAATTCCATTTTGTAACAGGCGTTGTAATATTAATTACATCTGTTTCCTGGAATGCATCCGTGCCGAGCAAATGTGCAAACACTTGTCCTGTGATGCAAACTAATGGAGTTGAATCAATCATCGCATCTGCCAAACCTGTTACCAAATTTGTTGCACCGGGTCCGCTTGTTGCAAATACCACACCTGTTTTACCGCTTGCTCTTGCAAAACCCTGCGCTGCATGTATAGCGCCCTGCTCATGACGAACTAAAATATGCTGCAGTTTTTCTTTGTAATCATACAACGCATCATAAATGGGCATGATGGCGCCACCGGGGTAACCAAAGATGGTGTAAACACCTTCTGCAACACAGGCATCAAGAACAGCTTCGCTTCCCGATTTAGAAATCAGTTTCTTGGATTCAAGTTTTTCTTTTTGCAGCTCTAATATTTCCATATTGCTATTTTTATTTTCACCTCACCCTCCATCTCCCTCTCCAATTGGAGAGGGAGCGGTGCTGTATATATTTAATGAACTTATGTTTCTACCACTTCATCATTTGTTCCTTAATCATCAACCACTCCACTATTAATTATACTCTTAAACAAGCTAGGGCTGTGCCATGCAGTTCCCCCTTCAGGGGGCGGAGGGGGTTACTCATCCGTCACACAACCTTCACTTGCATCTTTCACACACATCGCATATTTATACAACACCCCTTTTGTTTCCTTTAATTTTGGTTGCTGCCATTTTTTTCTTCTTGCTGCAATCACATCATCACTTACTTTCAATGTCATTTTTTTATTCACTGCATCTAATTCAATCACATCATCATCTTCCACCAATGCAATTAATCCGCCGTCGAATGCTTCGGGAGTAATATGACCCACTACAAACCCATGACTGCCGCCACTGAATCGTCCATCAGTAATCAACGCAACATCTTTACCCAAACCCGCTCCCATAATAGCCGACGTTGGTTTCAGCATCTCCGGCATACCCGGTGCACCCTTCGGACCTTCATATCTTATCACCACCACATCACCTTTTTTTACACGACCGTTTGCAATACCTGCCACCAAATCTTTTTCACCATCAAACACTCTTGCAGGTCCTTCAAAACGTTCGCCTTCTTTACCGCTTATTTTTGCAACACTTCCTTTTTCAGCAAGGTTGCCGAAGAGAATTTGCAAATGACCGGTTGCTTTAATGGGTTGTTCTAACGGGTAAACAATTTTCTGTTGTTCAAAATCAATGGCTTTAATATCTTTTAAATTCTCTGCAACTGTATTACCCGTAACTGTAATACAATCACCATGTAATAAACCCTTGTCCAATAAGTATTTCATTACAGCAGGTACGCCGCCATGTGCATGTAACTCCTGCATTAAAAATTTTCCGCTGGGTTTAAAATCTGCCAGCACAGGTGTTGTATCACTGATACGTTGAAAATCATGAATGCTCAAATCAACATCCACACTTTTTGCCATTGCTATTAAATGTAAAACGGCATTGGTGCTTCCCCCAAAAATCATAATGAGTGTGATGGCATTTTCAAATGCTTTCTTCGTCATGATGTCTTTCGGCTTAATATCTTTTTCAAGTAACACTTTAATAGCTTTGCCCGCATCCAAACATTCCTGTTTCTTTTCTTCGCTCATTGCAGGATTGGAAGATGAATAAGGCAAGCTCATGCCCAATGCTTCAATGGCGCTGGCCATGGTGTTAGCTGTGTACATACCACCGCATGCACCTGCACCCGGGCAACTGTGCTTCACCACTTCTTTAAAATCCTCAGGCGTAATGGTGCCTGCAATTTTTTTGCCCAATGCTTCAAATGCAGAAATGATATTCAACTCTTCGCCTTTGTAATGGCCTGCTGCAATGGTACCTCCATACACCATAATCGAAGGGCGGTTCAATCTGCCCATCGCCATTACAGCGCCCGGCATGTTTTTATCACAGCCGGGCAATGCAATCAGCCCATCATAATAAAAACCGCCGCATACCGCTTCAATGCTATCGGCAATAATATCACGGCTCACCAGCGAGTATCGCATACCGTCAGTTCCATTACTGATGCCATCACTGATGCCAATGGTGTTAAAAATCAAACCCACCATTTCATTATTCCATACGCCCTGCTTTACATCTTTTGCCAAATCATTCAAATGCATGTTGCAGGTATTGCCGTCATAACCCATACTGCACACGCCAATTTGCGGTTTCTTTAAATCATCTTCTGTTAAACCAATACCATATAACATGGCTTGAGCCGCAGGTTGTGTTTCATCCTGCGTTAATACTTTCGAATATTTATTGAGTTCTTTCATTTTATTTTTTATGTACTTAGCTGTTGTACTACTATTTAACTTTCGTTGCGTCGCACTCTTGTACGTTCTGTAATTCTATTCGGCCTCTCCTCCCCGAGCTATGCTCCTAACTTTCGTTTCACTCAGTTACCTCGCCAAAGGCAGAGGAGGCGGTGCTTATTATCTTATCCAAACTATTGGTCTACCACATCGTCTTTCGTTCTTTCGTCATCACATATCAACCGCTCCGATACTAATCATTCACTTCGATAAGCAAGGGCTGTGCGTTGATGGCTTCCCCCTTGGGGGGAAGTCGGAAGGGGGCGGTCACCAATTCTTTATACGCTAACTGAATTTTCCTCGAAACAGAATTATTCCACTCTAACGGAAATTCATATTCATCCAAACTCTTCATTCCAATCACTTCTGCCGCAGTGCCGCAATAGAAAGCAGCATCAGCCGTTTTTAATTCATCCAGCGTAAAAAATTTCTCTTCTGTTTCAATATTCAATTCATTGCATAATTCCAGCACTGTTGCTCTTGTAATGCCGGGCAGAATATTTCCCAATGCAGGTGTAACCAATTTCCCGCCTTTCTCATAAAACAAATTGGCTCCCGGCGCTTCTGCTGCATAACCGTTCATGTCAAGCAATAAAGCTTCATCATAACCTTTTGCTTTTGCTTCCTGGCTGGCCAAAATAGAATTTACATAATGACCCGCCGCTTTTGCATGAATATAAAATGCTTTGGGATTGGGTCGTTGAAAAGAAGAAGTCATCACCCTTAATAATTTATCACCCAGAAAAGGTTGCATCTCCCAGGCTTCAATTACTATGAATGATTGTTCATTTACATCAAACTTCATGTTCTGTGGCGCATAAACAACGGGGCGGATATAAGCATCCTGCAGCTTGTTTCGCTTTAAAGTTTCATACGTTGCTTCAATCAGTTCATCTGTTGTCCAGTGATAAGGCATATTCATCGCAGCAGCAGAATTTTTCAAACGCTCATAATGCTCCACGGCTTTGAAAATTTTTGTTTCGCCGGTTACCGTTTTGTAAGAACGGATTCCCTCAAACACACTGTAGCCATAGTGCAATGACTGACTGTAGAAGTCCATCTTTGCTTCTGCTGCTTTTACAAATTCTCCGTTGAGAAATAAAATTGTTTCGTTGTTGTAATAAGATGCCATAAAGCCCCCATCCCCCAAAGGGGTGTTTTTATACCGAACTATTAAATAATAACAGTTCTAATTTTAAATATTAAATATTTGTTCATTTACAATGAATCAGGTTCTTGCCTTGCTCCCCTTCAGGGGATGGGGGCATAAAAAAACCCGCCTCTTTGGAGGCGGGTTTGTATGTTTTGTTTTAAAAATCGTTTAGATACAACTACCACCTCCGTTGATTGCAGGAATAATAATGACAACCACAATAATAATGACTGCGGAAATGATATTACTATTTGTACTGCGTTTCAACATTTGTGTTTGTTGTAAAACGAATATACCGCCTTAATTTGAAATATGCAAAGAACTTGGCCCCTTTCTCTAACTCTTTCCCCCAAGGGGAAAGAGCAGTGCTTCATCTAACCCTAAACTTTTTATCCTACCACATCATCTATAAATCACAAATCGACACATTTCAATCACACCAAGTTTTATTAGTCACCCAAACAAGCAAGGGCTGTGCCTGGCAAGCCTCCCCTTGGGGGGAGGTTTGGAGGGGCCGCCTATATTATCGTCGACTTCCTCAACTCAATATTCTCTTTTTTCACACTGCCCGGAATTTTTCCGCTCACATAATCAGCAATCAAATCGCCGATAGTGCTGGTGAAATAAAAATTCACGGGGTCAATATCTTTTGTTACAAAATTGTTTTGCAAAGTCCAGTCAATAGCTTCACGAATTACAGTTGCTTCATCTGTCATTCCAAAATGGTCGAGCATCATGGCAGTTGATAAAACAGAACCGAGCGGATTGGCAATATCCTTACCTGCCGCCTGCGGATAAGAGCCATGAATCGGTTCAAACAAAGCCGTGCCATTACCCACAGATGCAGATGGCAACATGCCCAGCGAACCTGCCAGCACACTTGCTTCATCACTGATGATATCGCCAAACATATTTTCTGTTAACACCACATCAAATTGTTTGGGATTGATGATAAACTGCATGGCGGCATTATCAACAAACATATAATCTACCGTTACATCATTGTACTGCAGTGCAATGGCCTGTACGGTTTTGCGCCACAAACGTGATGTATCCAGCACATTGGCTTTATCAACCAGCGTTATTTTCTTTTTTCTTTTTAGTGCATACTGAAAAGCAAGATGGGCAATGCGTTCAATCTCTGCTTTGCTGTAACTGCATTCATCACTTGCATAGGTACCATCTTCGCTGGTGAATTTTTTGCCGAAATAAATACCACCAGTGAGTTCACGGAAAATCACACAATCAACACCTTCGAGTTGTTTTGCTTTGAGCGGTGACAAATGTTGCAAAGAAGCATAAGTAGTAATGGGGCGGATGTTTGCAAACAACTGCAATGCTTTTCTAATGCCGAGAATACCCTGCTCCGGACGAACCATTGCATTGGGGTCGTTATCATATTTAGGATGCCCCACAGCGCCAAACAAAACAGCATCACTGTCTAAACAAATATCAATTGTTTCTTCAGGCAATGCAGTTCCTGTTTTATCAATGGCATCAGCGCCAATCAGCGCTTCACGAAAAATAAATTCATGGTTGAATTGTGCAGCGATAGCCCGTAACACTTTTATGGATTGAGCAGTTACTTCAGGGCCAATTCCATCACCGTTTAATATAGCAATCTTTTTTTGCATAGGGTTTAAGATAATGTGGTTTCGTAGTTTATAATATCTTGTTTTATACTCAGCAGATAATCAATATCATCATACCCATTGAGCATGCATGTTTTTTTGTAGGCATTAATATCAAAAACCTCCCCAAGCCCCTCCGAAGGAGGGGTTTCAGACACTGATAATTTAATCGTTTGCTCCTGAAGGTTAATTTCTAATCTTGCTTTGGGGTCAGAGTGTGAAGCTGCAAAAATTTTCTGCAAAAATTCGTCTGAAACAACAACGGGAAGCAACCCATTATTCAACGCATTGTTTTTAAAAATATCTGCAAAGAAGCTGCTCACCACTGCACGAAATCCATAATCAGCAATGGCCCACGCTGCATGTTCACGTGAAGAACCACAGCCGAAATTTTTGGCAGCTACTAAAATTTCACCGCTGTATTGCGGTTGATTCAAAACAAACTCTGCTTTAGGTTTTGTTTCATCGTCATTTTCATAACGCCAGTCACGAAACAAATTTTTCCCGAAGCCGTCTCTTGTGGTTGCTTTTAAGAAACGGGCAGGAATAATTTGGTCCGTATCCACATTCTCCATATTGAGCGGAACAAACGTTGAATGTAGCCCCTGTCCCCTAAAGGGGGATACAGTAGCATTAAAATTATTTTCAGCTTTACTCATTATTAAAAATTAATTTGTTTGATTGCTTTCAATAAGACTGCTCACAAACTCCCCTTCAGGGGATGGGGGCATCAATTCTCTTACATCTGTTACAACTCCCGTAACCGCAGCCGCTGCCGCCGTTAACGGACTTGCCAATAATGTTCTTGCACCTGCACCCTGTCTTCCTTCAAAATTTCTGTTGGAAGTAGAGATGCAATATTTACCTGCAGGAATTTTATCTTCATTCATACCCAGGCATGCACTACATCCTGGCTGACGCAACATAAAACCTGCTTCTTCAAAAATTTTATCAATGCCTTCTGCTTTTGCCTGCGCTTCTACCTGTTTACTGCCTGGCACTATCCATACTTCCACATCGTTTGCTTTTTGTTTGCCTTTTACAAACGATGCCACCATTCGTAAATCTTCAATACGACTATTGGTACAACTGCCGATGAAAACATAATCCACTTTTTGTCCTCTGATGGGAGCGCCTTGCTGCAAACCCATATAGGCAAGTGATTTATTTAAACCGCTTTTATCCGTTTCATTAATCGTTTCTGTTGTTGGAATCGTTCCTGTAACAGGAATTCCCATGCCGGGATTCGTACCATAAGTAATCATCGGCTCAATATCAGCCGCATCAAAATGATATTCTTTATCAAACACTGCGTCAGCATCGCTGTATAATGTTTTCCAATTGGTCAATGCTTTATCCCAAGCGCTGCCTTCTTGTCCCCCTTCAGGGGATAGGGGTGGAGCAAACTTTCTTCCTTTGATATAACTGAAAGTTGTTTCATCAGGTGCTATCAATCCGCAACGCCCGCCCATTTCAATACTCATATTGCAAATAGTCATACGTGCTTCCATACTCAAGGAACGGATAGCGCTTCCTGCAAACTCCACTGCATAACCCGTAGCGCCGCTTGCAGATATTTTTGATAAGATGTACAACACAATATCTTTTGAAACCACACCATTCTTCAAATCACCCTCCACATTAATGCGCATCAGTTTTGGTTTGGTTTGCAGCAAACATTGTGTTGCCAACACCATTTCCACTTCGCTGGTGCCAATACCAAATGCAATGGAACCAAAAGCACCATGTGTTGAAGTATGACTGTCGCCGCAAACTATCGTCATGCCCGGTTGTGTTATTCCCAACTCGGGACCAATTACATGCACAATGCCCTGGTAAGGATGACCCAAGCCATACAACTCCACTCCATGCTCTGCACAATTTTTGATTAATGCTTCTACTTGCTTTCTGCTGAGTTCTTCTTTAATGGGCAAATGCTGATTGAGCGTTGGTACATTATGGTCAGCCGTAGCAACCGTTTGTTGCGGACGAAAAACTTGAATGCCTCTTTTATTTAACCCGTTAAACGCCTGCGGACTTGTTACTTCATGAATAAAGTGTTTATCAATATACATCACAGCAGGTCCGCCGTCAATGGTTTTAACGATATGCCTATTCCAGATTTTTTCAAATAATGTCTTCGCCATTTTTTCTTTTATGTACTTAGCTTAAATACTACTATTTAACTTCTGTTGCGTCGCACTCTTGTACGTTCTGTAATTCTATTCAGCAACATTCAATCATTATCAAAATTTTCTAACATCTGACTATTCATCATTTATGTTGCGTGCCTACGGCACGCTAAAAACATTTTCAATTTTTCTACAAAGCTGTTATCCCTACGGGCAATGTCATTAAGTTAAGCGTTCGTCATTTCGACGGAAGGAGAAATCTCCTAAACTTCAAGCTTAACACATTTTGTGAGACCTCTCCCTACGGTCGAGGTGACGCTTAACTTAATGACATTGCCCTACGGGACAGAAAGTTTTAATATACTTACTGTCACAATTTAAAAAAGCACCTAAACAAGCGTGGGCTGAGCGATTGCCAGTTCTCCCCCTTGGGGGGTAACCGAGGCACGAAGGTTACAAGCAAAGCTCTGAGGGGGTTTGATGCTTGGCTGCCATTTCCTTCAAATCATCATTTCCCACTTCTTTCTTACTATCGGCCACTTTTAAAAATTGCTGATAGAGTGCATCCACATCATCCCTGTTAAATTCATAGCCCAGCTTTTGAAAACGATAAGCCAGTGCACTTCGCCCACTGCGTGCCGTGAGTACAATCTTGCTGCCTTCTGCCCCCACTTCTTCAGGAGTTATGATTTCATAGTTCTGTGCATTCTTTAAAAATCCATCCTGGTGAATACCGCTGCTGTGTGCAAATGCATTGCTTCCCACAATGGCTTTGTTGGGTTGCACCGGCATACGCATGGTATCACTCACCAAACGACTCAGCGGGTTCAATAATTCTGTTTTGATATTTGTTTCAAATTCAAGATAACTGTGCTGCTTTAATATCATCACCACTTCTTCCAGTGATGTATTGCCTGCACGTTCGCCTAAACCGTTAATGGTACATTCCACTTGTCTTGCACCTGCAATAACACCTGCAACAGAATTAGCAGTGGCCAATCCCAAATCATTATGACAATGACAACTTAAGATGGCTTTATCAACATTGAGAACATTATTGACGAGGTATTCAATCTTTGCTCCGTACTGATGCGGCAAACAATAACCCGTTGTATCAGGAATGTTTACAACAGTAGCGCCCGCAGCAATCACCGCTTCCACCACTTTGGCTAAATATTCATTTTCTGTGCGGCCTGCATCTTCTGCAAAAAATTCCACATCATCCACAAAACGTCTTGCAAACTTTACAGCTTTTACTGCCCGTTCAATAATTTCTTCTCTTGTTGAATTGAATTTTGTTTTGATGTGCAAATCACTGGTGCCGATGCCCGTGTGTATGCGTGGACGTTTTGCATGCCTGAGCGCATCTGCCGCAACTTCAATATCTTTTTCTACCGCACGGGTTAAACCGCATACAGTTGCAGTGGTGATGACTTTTGAAATTTGTGATACACTTTCAAAATCACCGGGGCTTGAAATGGGAAAGCCCGCTTCAATAATATCAACACCCAACTCTTCCAGTTTGAGTGCGAGTTCAATTTTTTCTTTGGTGTTGAGTTTACAGCCCGGCACCTGTTCTCCGTCACGGAGCGTTGTGTCAAAAATATGGACCCGTTTGCCTGACATAACAATCATTAAATGATGAACAATACAGTTAATTAAAACGTACGAATGTTTGCTAAGAACAATGCTTTTACTGCATCCCTCGAAATTAATTCTATACTGTACCCTTATCAAACCATAATTGTATGTATTTTACGGCTGATAACAACGCTTCTTTTTACTGAAACCCTTGCCTGTAAAGGATTTGCACATTTTTTAACTACGATGCCCAACAAAAGCACAGATACGACCTTTCAACTGGTTAAATCGCTGGAAAAGAGTGAGAAACGCAATTTTAAGCTCTATGTGAAACGAAACTCCGCTTCATCTGATTTAAAAGTGACTCAGCTTTTTGATGCGATGGACCGAATGAACGAGTATGATGAAACAGCGTTGCTCATAAAAAACCGAAGCATTAAGAAACAACAGCTTTCCAATTTAAAAGCCCATTTGTACAAATTGATTTTATCGAGCCTGCGTTTGATTAAGCAGGAAGATAACATTACCATTCAACTGCATGAGCAAATGGATTTTGCCCGCATCCTGTACAACAAAGGTTTGTATTTGCAGAGTTTGAAAGTGCTGGATAAGATGAAGGAACAGGCCAAAGCATTTCAACAGCTTACATATCTCCAACAAATTTTGTTTTTTGAAAAAAAGATTGAGGCATTATACATCACCCGAAGCATGCAGAACAGGGCAGATGAATTAACTGCTGAATCTGTTGAAACAGATGAACGCATCAGCATCATCAACCAACTTTCCGATTTATCATTGCAATTGTACAGTTGGTATATTAAAAACGGTGTGGCAAGAAACGAACGTGAAGGAAACGAAGTAAAAAAATATTTTGAAGCGCATGTACCCAAAGAGGCCGAACAAATAAAAGGCTTTTATGAAGAGTTGTATTTATATCAATCGTATTGCTGGGTAGCATTTATTCGCCAGGAATATTTGCTTTACTACCGGTACACACAAAAGTGGGTGGACTTATTTGAGAAACATGAAGGTATGCTGGAAGCAGAAACCGCACATTACATCAAAGGCATGCACAATCTCATGGGCGCTCACTTTGATTTGCAGAATGAACCCAGGCTGAATGAAGCTATTCTGCAATTTGAAAAATTTGCACAACGCAAAGTGGTGCAGCAAAATGAAAACTACCGCATGCTCTGTTTTGTATATTTGTACATTGCAAAAATTAATAAACATTTTCTGGAAGGAACGTTTACAGATGGTTTACGATTGGTTCCGCATATTGAAGAAAAGCTGGAAGAATATGCTTTGTATTTAGACCGTCATCGTGTACTGGTGTTCTATTACAAAATTGCCTGTTTGTATTTTGGCAGCGGCAATAATGAAAAAGCAATTGAATATCTCAACAAAATCATTCACTGGAAAGTGGATTTGCGTACCGACCTGCAATGCTATGCACGTCTGCTGCATCTGATTGCACATTTTGAGCTCGGCAATTTTGATTTGCTGGAACATCTCATCAAATCAGTTTACAGATTCATGGGCAAAATGCAGAACTTAACAGCACTGGAAGAAGAAATCTTCCGCTTTCTGCGTCATTCATTCAAACTCACGCCCGATAAAACAAAACCTGCGTTTGAAAAGCTGCTGCAACGCATCCGCAAATATGAAGGCAACCGGTTTGAAACAAGAGCCTTTTTGTACTTAGACATTATTAGTTGGCTTGAAAGTAAGATTGAAGATGTGAAAGTGCAGGATGTGATTCGTAAGAAATTCAGAAAAAGAAAAAATTGATTTGATAAACATTTTAACTTGCTGCCCTGTTTTAATATTCTTAATGATTGCTTTATATGAAACTTGTTACCAGCCTTGCATTGATTCTTTTTACATCTGTTGCTCTTTCACAATCACCTGTCAATCCCAAAAACATAACCATTGTTCGTGACAGTTTCGGTGTACCCCACATATTTGCAAAAACAGATGCGGAAGTTTCATATGGTTTGGCATGGGCGCAGGCCGAAGATGATTTTAAAAGTTTGCAGGATGTGGTGTTACCTGCCAAAGGTTTGATGGGCCGTGTACTGGGCAAGGCAGGCGCTGCAGGTGATTATGCATTTGCATTGTTTCGCTGCAGGGAAATCACCAAAGAAAAATGGAACACACTTTCACCTGCATTTGTAAAAGTGATGGAAGCTTATGTGCAGGGCATCAATGATTATGCAATGGCGCATAAAAGTGAATGGCTGCATCCAAAACTCTTTCCTGTTACAACGGAAGATTATATTGCTTCCTCTGTTCTTGCATTAACTGTTTTTAATGGTGCAGATGATATGCTGCGTCGTATATATGCCAATAAAATTTGGTTAGCCCCTGATATCAATAACACCAATAAAGGCAGCAATGCCATGAGTGTGCATCCAAACAAAACCACAACAGGTGAAGCATTTTTACTGGTGAATGCGCATCAACCAAACACAGGTTCACAGGCTTTTTATGAAGCACACATTAACAGTGAAGAGGGCTTGAATGTACATGGCGGATTACTGGCAGGTGGTTTGTGCATTTTGCATGGCGTGAATGAACATCTCGGCTGGGCACATACGGTGAATTATTGCGACAGGGTTGATGTGTTTCAATTAGAAATGAATCCTGACAACAACAATCAATACAAATTTGACGGACAGTGGATTGATTTGGAGCAGAAGAAGATTAAACTCCGAATCAAAGGTATTCCTGTTGCTGTTAGCCGAACTGTTTATTGGAGTAAGTATGGTGCTACCATGAAAAACAAGCAGGGAGTATTTTCCATTCGTCTTGGCGCCAATATGGACATACGTACCATGGAGCAATGGTATGAAATGGATAAAGCAAAAAACTATACTGAGTTTTACAATGCCATAAAAGACCAGCGTCTATCCATGTTCAACATTATGTATGCTGATAAACATGATACCATCTTTTATGTAAACAATGCGTTGATGCCCGTGCGTGATGCAACGCCGCAATATGACTGGAGAAAAACAGTACCGGGCAATACATCCAAAACCTTATGGACCAGTTTCAGAAAGTTTAACCAGTTGCCGCAATACCTTAACCCTAAGAGCGGTATCATCTTTAACACCAATCATACTTCGTTTGCGGCAAGTGGTAAAAATGACAATCTGAATCCCAATCTTTTTCCTAAAGCGGATGGATGGGAAAATTATCATAACAACAGGAGCATCCGTATGTATGAACTGCTGGATAATAATAAACTCTCCTATGAGCAATTCAAAGCCATCAAGTTTGATAAACAACTGCCCAAACAATTAGCTTATCCTTACAATATTGATTCCCTGTTTTTGGTAAAGGCTGATGATTATCCGCAATTAAAAACTATCATCAACACTTTTCAGCAATGGGACCGCAAAGGTGATAGCAGCAGCCGGGGAGCAGCAGTGTTTCTTCTTTTGTATGAACATTTAAAACAGATGCTGAATGGACAGGATGCAAGGAAAATAACGATAGCAGAATGTGTAACTGCTTTCAATGCTGCTGATGAACACATGATGAAATACTTTGGAAGAACAGATATTGTTCTGGGTGATGTTCAAAAATTAGTGCGTGGTAATAAAGAATATCCCTTATGGGGTTTTCCTGATTTGCTTTCACCGCAATGGACTGAAAAATATAAAGACGGGAAAATGAAATCGGTTGGCGGTGATGGATTGATTATGTTTATCCGTTTCCCGAAATATGGTTTGCCCATTATTGAAACAGTAAATATGTATGGCGCTTCTGCAAGACCGGGTAATAAACATTTTGATGACCAGGTGGAATTGTATCGTTTTCAAAAAACAAAACGAATGACACTGAATAAAGAAGAAGTGTTTAAAAATGCTGAGCGTATCTATCATCCGGGCGAATAAATTTTGAATTGCGTATTTCTCCCTGCCACAATTTCCGAAATCGTAGTTTTCCGATTCACAATTTGGCAAATGTGAATAAAAATGCTTTATTTTTTTTGCAGCGAATAAACCTGCAATGTAATCTTGTAGTCAGATAGCTGACTTTCATCCTTCCATTGAAAAGCCGTACCCGAAATCAAATTTTTTATTATTCCGTTCCTGTTTGAAAAACAAAGAAGTTGCATGCAACTTTTCCATTGTCCTTTGATGACCACTATTCTTCACCCTACAAACAGGAAACAATGGAATCAAAACATCTACACAGAAATTTAAGCGCCGGAGAACCGAAAGCTTCACGTGCCATTCATTACCGCAGCAACCGCAGTAAAAACAATGCAACTGATTTGTTTTATATGCTGCAATTATATTCAGCATGTATCAAGAATGCAAACACTCCGAAAGATTTTAAAGAAGGCGTATCAGAGTTCAGAAGAATTATGTGGAATGTGAGGTGATTTTCTTTTTATTTATCAGAAGCTTGCGTTAGTAAAACACTTATTCACTCAGAGTGCCGTCCTGTCGAGGAACGAGACATCTCAATAGTTTCAGGTTGTAACCGCTAATAAAACCTTTACATCAAAACTGTTTGGAGATTTCTCACTTCGCCGCTACAGCGTTATGATTCAAACATTCTCATGGCTTCGTTCGAAATGACGGTGAAAGATTATGCCGTCCTGTCGAGGAACGAGACATCTCATTAGTTTCAGG
>JAIEQM010000038.1 GCA_019747705.1 Chitinophagaceae bacterium
GGGTTTCGACTTCGACCTTGGAATTTAGCCTATGGCTTCACCCATAAATCCACCTGCTTTGCAGGTGGTAGTTTAGTACAGGTTAAACAGGTTTTATTTTATTGTCCTTTTTTGCTTCTTTTATTATTGCGTCTATCATTCCGTTAAAAATAAAATAATGGAAAGGTAAAACGCTGTACCAGTATAAACGCCCCCAAATTCCTTTTGGGCGGAAGATGGCAGATTGACGTACCTGTAATTTATTTTTCAATTTCATAATTCTGAACTCAAGCCATGCTTCACCGGGCAGTTTCATTTCTGCATAAAGTAATAAACGTTTTTGTTCCTTGTCAGCAATCAGTACTCTCCAGAAATCAAGCGCTTCTCCGGGGTTAATCGTATTGGTATTGGTTCGTCCACGCCGCAAACCCACGCCGCCCGCCATTTTATCCATCAGGCCCCTTAGTTTCCAAAGTGTATTTCCATAATACCAGCCGGTAGTGCCGCCAATGCTCCATATTTTTTGAAGTACAGCTTCTGCCAGTTCAGGATTTATTTCACGCAGCTTAATATCCCTGTAACATCCAAAAACAGGAACGTTGATGTAATTCATAAGGTGCACTGAAGTATTACTGCTGATGAAGGCATCTTTCCAACTGCTCACAACCATGTTTTGTTCTGTCTTTTCAAATGCAAGCGCTACTGCTTCTTTATAAGTAAAGAGCTGAATATTCAAATCACTATTGAGTGAATTGGGTTTACAAATTACAGGCACCTTCATGCTGTTTACAAGATTTACAGCTAAAGGATAGGAAGTGGCAGTAATAAAATAAAGCCAGTAAGAAGAGATGCGTGGCGTCATTACGGGTAAGGTTAAAATAGTTCTTTTTAATCCACGTACCTCTGCAAACTGCAGCATCATTTGTTTATAGGTGAGAACTTCCGGCCCGCCAATATCATATACTTTGTTGTACGTATGCTCCTGTAACATTACACCGGCAAGGTATTGCAATACGTTACGCACGGCAACAGGCCGGCATTGTGTGTTTACCCATTTGGGTGTAATCATTACGGGTAGTTTTTCAGTAATATCTCTGATTATTTCAAACGAAGCGCTGCCCGATCCAACAATGATTGCTGCTCTTAAAACCGTCAGGGGAATACTGTTGCTTCTCAGTAATTCTTCAACTGCAAGTCTTGATGATAAATGTTTGGATAAATGATCTTCATTTACAATACCACTGAGATAGATCACTTGTTTTGCATTGGTAACACTGATGAGCCTGTTAAAATTTGCAGCACATTGTTCTTCCTGCAACTGAAAATCATTTACGGAAGAAGTTAATGAATGAATCAGATAAAAGGCAACATCAATTTCTTTTGGTAATACTGCAGTTCCCGGGTTGAGAAAATCAATTTCGAGAATATGAACAGAAGGATGAGTATGTTCAGCTTCAAAACGCTCCCTGTTGCGAACACAGCAATACAACCGGTGCTGCTTATCAGGCAAAAACTGGATAAGCCTCTGTCCAATATATCCGTTGGCACCGGTGATTAAAAGGTTCATCTTTTTTTATCGTTTACTGATTTTATTGGTACTGATGGCACGCTGCCTGCTGCATTTAAAACGGTTTACATCTTTCAGGCGTAATAATGAATGTTTAGTGGTACGGCCATTCATCCGTTTACGCCACATTTTAAAGCTGGATGCTTTCATGTTTCCCCTCATCAGTTCAATTACTTCTTTTTCTTTTATGCCCAACTGTAATTCAATTGCTTCAAAGGGGGTGCGGTCTTCCCGGGCCATTTCAATAATTCTGTCTTTATCCTGTAAACTAAACTGTTTTTGTTTCATTCTGTCTTTATAAAAATTTATTTAAACAAATGCTTTGATGCTTTGTTGTAGTTATATGTCACAAATTATGGAAACGTACAAACCGCTGGATGCAATAACCTTTCGTCAGGCAGCTATTGAAATTTTAAAAACGGCCGGCAAGCCCATGCATTACACAGAAATTACCAAAGAAGCCATTAAGGGTGGTTACTGGCGTCCGCAGGATGAAGATTATATTAAGCAACACATGTACCAGGCTATTAAAACCGACATTCGCAAGAAACGCTATGGCTCTGTGTTTACCGAAGTGGCACCTGGTACTTATGAAATAAACAGGGTGGTGGTGAAAGACTGATTATTTTTCAAACCCCTTCTTCATACTTTTTTTGCAAGGCATCTGTAAGTGTTGCTCCTCAAAAACAGTTTATTGAAATCTTTATATCAGCAGATTGTTTGATACGAATCATTCATGCTGCAATTTCTTTTCTTTTATATTTGCCGCACAACGATTGTTCTATGAGTTTGAATCTCTCCTTTGACAATACAGCCAATGCGTTTGAATACAAAACCGATCAACAATTAAAAAAAGCCCATTTCCTTTTTAAAAGCATGGGTATTGGCTGGCTGGTGCAAATGGGCACACGCATTACTCCCTGGGCTATTAAAGTTGGATTGCCCGTTAACGGTATCATCCGTTCTACCATTTTTGAACAATTTGTGGGCGGTGAAACGTTACAACAAACAGCTAAAGTGGCCGACAGGCTGGAAGAATATCATGTGCAGGTAATTTTAGATTATGGGGTAGAAGGAGGTGATTATGGTGAAGATGAAAAAGACCATGCAAGAGATGAATTTATTAAGGTAATTGACTATGCGGCTACGCAAAAGAACATTCCCTTTATGAGCATAAAGGTTACAGGTATTGCACGTTTTGCTTTGTTGGAAAAAATGGATGCAGCGATGCACGCCGCTACTGGAACTTTAATTAAGCGTTATGAAAAAGTAGTGAGTGAGTTAAATGCAACTGAACAAACAGAATGGCAGCGGGTGTGGTACAGAATGATGAAAATATGCAACACCGCCGCATCAAAAAATATTGGTGTGCTGATTGATGCCGAAGAAACCTGGATACAGGATCCCGTAGATGCGCTTACCACACTCATGATGGATCATTTCAACCAAACAAAAGCAGTGGTGTACAATACAGCGCAGATGTACCGTCATGATCGTTTGCAATTTGTAAAGGATTGTTTTGAAGCGGCTGAGCAGCGAAATTTTATTTTGGGAATGAAACTGGTACGTGGCGCTTATATGGAAAAAGAACGCAAACGTGCTGCGGATATGAACTATCCTTCACCCATTCAGCCGGATAAAGAAAGCAGCGACAGGGATTATGATGATGCAGTTGTTTTTTGTTTAAACAATATTAACCGAATTGCAACTATAGTTGCATCACATAACGAAAGCAGTAATTTGCTTGCTGCAAAGTTGCTGGATGAGAAAGGATTACCGCATAACCATGAACGTGTTCATTTTTCACAGTTATATGGAATGAGTGATAACATTACTTTTAATTTAGCAAAAGCAAGTTACAGTGTGAGCAAGTATTTGCCCTTTGGTCCCATTAAAGATGTAATACCTTATTTGATGCGCCGTGCACAGGAAAACAGTTCTGTGAGCGGGCAAACAGGAAGAGAGCTGGGGTTGATTAAAAAAGAGATGAAGCGGAGAGGGATTTGAGCACTTATCTCAAGCTTGCTCAATTAGCCATTCTTTAATATTTCGTAACCCCAAATCAAATGATAGCCCAATTAGAAATATCTCTTTATCTTTTTGAAGAAATTTTTCATACTATTTCTTTTTTCGTATTTGCTGAAGCGCATTTACAGCTTCCTTAAGCTTGAATTCAAATATGAAGATATAATTGTTTGTTTCAACAAACGAATCAATCTTTCCCAAATTAGTTGCTGTTTCTGATGCAGAAAAATCTGAAACAAGTGTTATGATTACATGAAAGATGGCGTGATAATATGCCTCATCTGATTTATGCAGGTTATAAGGAATGGATGCATAAATACTTTTAACAATGCTAAAGAAAATGTCAATTTTGTTTTCTGAAAGACTGTTTCGTAATTGAAGGACTTTGTCGTTTGATGTTAATATATTGAACAAAGTTCCCTGCACCTCAAATTC
Organism: Chitinophagaceae bacterium; assembly: GCA_019747705.1. Classification (GTDB taxonomy): domain Bacteria; phylum Bacteroidota; class Bacteroidia; order Chitinophagales; family Chitinophagaceae; genus Lacibacter. The sequence goes on from JAIEQM010000038.1 coordinate 4,007, forward strand.
ATTTCCATCAGATAGCTTTTCCTTTTCAAGTTCCAGTATTTTTTGATAGTAATTAAGATGTTCGTTTGCTTTGTACTTAGTATAAGCTTCGAGGTATTGTTGCTTTTTTAATTCCAATAATGATCCATAAATAAAGGATATTTTATCTTTTTTGGCGATTGCCGATAGTGCTTTAATTATTTCTTCTGTCCACCATTCTATCAAAAGCTTCTTATAAACATTATCATAGGGCTCCCATATTATTTTATTCTTTTGATTAATAAAGTTGCTGTAAACATCTTCTATTGAGTCAAAATATTCATGGGTGCCATCCAGATTTATAAGCATAATTTTTCCATTTTCAATTCTAGGCATGTTTCCTGTCAGAAAATCTTTCCACCATTCCAGTTTTACAGTTTCGAAAGCCTTTGAATTTTCAATAAATCCCTCAATTTTTTTAAGCAACTCAATTGGCGCAGTAAAGTCTCCTTTTTCTACAGATGGGTTTAGGAGGCTCTGAGCAAGTTCCCTTTCAGTTTCTGTAAGGCAACTAAAAAAGTCTGACTTCAATTGAGGATAAATAGTTATTTCAAATTTTTGGGATCGGGTCATTTCTATATTTTCCACTATTTGTTAACAATGCTTTGTATGTAAAATACAAAACAAACTTTTAATTTACTTTGCAAATATGGAAGAGTATCAAAAATTACAAAAACATGTTTTAGAAAATGGTGTTTTTAAGCAAGACCGCACCGGTACCGGTACATTAAGTTGTTTTGGCTATCAGATGAGGTTCGACTTAACAAAAGGATTCCCTCTTACAACTACAAAAAAAATACATACCAAATCGGTTTTTCATGAACTGCTTTGGTTTTTAAAAGGCGAAACCAATATTGCTTATCTCAAAGAAAACGGAGTTAGCATTTGGGATGAGTGGGCGGATGAAAACGGCGAACTTGGCCCGGTATATGGCAAACAATGGAGAAGTTGGGAAGGCGCTAATGGAGTAGTGGTTGACCAGGTGAAAGATCTCATTGCTCAAATCAAAAAAAATCCCGACAGCAGAAGACTCATCATCAGTGCATGGAACGTAGCTGATTTACCAAAGATGGCATTGATGCCCTGCCATACCATGTTTCAGTTTTATACCTCACCCCCAACCCCTCTCCAAAAGGAGAGGGGAGATGAGAGGCCTCGATTGAGTTGCCAGTTGTATCAACGCAGTGCAGATGTATTTTTAGGTGTGCCGTTTAACATTGCATCTTATGCTTTATTAACGATGATGATTGCACAGGTTTGTGATTTGCAGTACGGCGATTTTGTACATACGTTCGGCGATGTGCATATTTACAGCAATCATATGGAGCAGGTGCAGTTGCAACTCAGCCGCACACCCTATCCATTACCAACCATGAAATTAAATCCTGCAGTGAAAGATCTATTTGAATTTAAGTTTGAAGATTTTACACTGGAGAATTATCAAAGTCATCCGGCTATTAAAGCGCCGGTAGCGGTATAGCCCCCATCCCCTGAAGGGGGCAATTAACAGTTTTACAAAATGCAAGAATCAAATAATTTAAGCGGTGGCGTAGCAAACTCCCCTTCAGGGGATGGGGGCGTCGTGGTTTCTTTAATAGTTGCAGCTTCCTCCAACAATGCCATCGGCAGAAACAATCAACTGCTCTGGCATTTGCCGATAGATTTAAAGTTTTTCAAAAACACCACTTGGGCCATGCCGGTGATAATGGGAAGAAAAACATTTGAATCTGTGAATAACAAACCGCTGTTGGGGCGGCAGAATATTATTATTTCAAGAAATGCTCAACCATCAACTGATGGTAAAGTTTGGTGGGCCAATTCACTGGAGCAGGCAATTGAGCAATCTGCAACATTAGACTGCAACGAAATTTTTATTGTGGGCGGTGCACAGATATATGAGCAGTCCATGTCCATCGCCCATCGCATCTACATGACCCGTGTGCATGCGCATTTTGAAGCGGATACATTTTTTCCGGAAATTAAAGTTGGCGAATGGGACATGATAAAGAGTAATGATTTTCCGGTTGATGAAAAACATGCGTATTCTTTTTCTATTCAGGTTTGGGAAAAGAAAAAATAAAAGTAAAAATGAAGCAAAGTAAACGTTCCTCAAAAAAAGTAAATATGTTGCCTGAGGACATCAAGGATATTCGTGATGCCAAAAAAAGATTAAAAGAGCCAAGGTTTCCTGCCAATGAAGTTTATAAAAGGATCGAAAAGAAAAATGAAATCAAAAATAGCTCATCGTAAAGATGGTTACAGATAACTAATGTATTCTACTCTTCAACTCACCATAAAATTTCTCCGTTATTACTTAAATGCTTCCAATGGCAAAGGACAAGGTATTCATTCGCCTTTTGTGTTTCAACTTGTAACCAAAGTGTTGAATGACAAAACAGAATATCCTTCTTACAAAGCGATTGAACAGCAACGAAGCTTGTTGCTGTGCAATGAATCCATCATTGAAGTGGATGATTTTGGTGCGGGTTCTGTAAAAGGTTTGAAAAAGAAAAGAGTGGTGCAGGCCATTGCAGCCTCATCACTTAAGCCAAAGAAATATGCTCAATTACTTTTTAGATTGGCTCAGCATTTTCAATCGAAAGAAATTTTGGAACTGGGAACTTCATTGGGCATTACCACTTCTTATTTAGCAATTGCCAACCCATCTGCAGCAGTAGCAACAATGGAAGGCTCTGCGGCCATTGCTTCCATTGCTCAGCAAACATTTCAACAACTTCAACTGAAAAACATAGAAATCATAACGGGTAATTTTGATGAAACACTTACCTCCGTCTCAAACAAACAGTATGATTTCATTTTCATTGACGGCAACCACCGCAAAGAACCCACGCTTCGTTATTTTAATCAACTGCTTGGCTGTATGCACAATGATTCCGTACTGGTGTTTGATGATATTCACTGGAGCAAAGAAATGGAAGAAGCATGGGAGCAGATTCAACTACACCCGTCTGTTACATTAACCATTGATTTGTTTTTTATCGGACTTGTTTTTTTCAGAAAAGAACAGAAAGAGAAGGAATATTTTGTGATACGGTTTTAACCTTGTTTAAAGACGTGTCAGGTTTCTGAAAACCTGACACGTCTGCCAATACTAAAAATGTTTTGAAATGGAAACCGGCGATGCCATGGAAACGGAACCATGAAACGAGCGTCGTTCCGCATACTGCGGGATTTCACTTCGTTCAACAAAAACGCTGCCATGAAAACCTGCTGCCGGTAACATAAAGCCTTTCCTGTTTTTCATCTGTGTTATCTGTGTAATCCCCGCCTGAACAAATTCATTCGGGCAGGTGTGGCAAACAACTCAATTACTGTAAGAAACTTTTACTTATTTTCACCGCTGCAAAACCAATTCATACATGATTCTTGGTGTGTTAAAAGAACCGGACTTTGAAACCAGGGTTTCACTGCTGCCCGAAACCGTATCTGCTCTCATCAAAAAAAATATACAAGTGCTGGTACAAGAAGGTGCTGGAGCGAAAGCATTCGCAGCCGACGCTGATTATACTGCTGCCGGTGCAACTATAAAAAGCAGGAGTGAAGTAATACAGGCTGCGGATATCTTACTCAGCATTCATCAGCCAACGGAATCCATCAGCAATAAAATTTTGTTGGGTGTTTATCAGCCATTGATGAATGTTGATGCAATGAAACAATTGGCTGCAGCCAACACCACTGTTTTTTCGATGGATATGCTGCCACGCACCACCCGTGCACAAAGTATGGATGTGCTGAGCAGTCAGGCAAACATTGCCGGCTATAAAGCTGTGTTAACGGCTGCGGCTGCTTATGGCCGTTACTTTCCCATGTTTATGACAGCAGCAGGAAGCATAGCTCCTGCAAAAATTTTGATACTCGGGGCAGGTGTTGCCGGTTTGCAGGCCATTGCAACAGCCAAACGTTTGGGCGCTGTGGTGGAAGTATTTGATACACGTCAGGCAGTGAAAGAAGAAGTAATGAGCCTCGGTGCAAAATTTATTGAAGTGGAAGGCGGTGCTGATGCAAGCAGTGCAGGCGGTTATGCAGTGGAGCAAACAGAAGAGTACAAACAAAAACAACAACAAAGAATTGCAGAGAGTGCAGCCAAAGCTGATATCATTATTACAACCGCACAAATTCCCGGTAAGAAGGCGCCCATACTTATTACAGAAGAAATGTTGCAAAAAATGCGCAACGGTTCTGTTATTATTGATTTGGCGGCCATCACCGGCGGTAACACACCCGTTACAAAAAATAATGAAACGGTGTTGTATAATGGTGTGAGTATAATTGGTAACAGCAATTTACAGGCTACTATGCCCAGTGATGCAAGCAAGCTCTACGGAAAAAACATTTTCAATTTTTTGCAGTTGATAGTTGATAAAGAAGCAAACATCAACCTGAATTTTGAAGATGATTTGGTAAAAGGATGTTGTATTACACATGGTGGCGCCGTGGTGCATGAGCGGATGAAATGATTGCAGAATTATCAGACCTGTCAGGTTTATGACTTTAGTGCAGGCTGAATTCAGGAGTGCAATTTGGGTTAAGCTTATTAACCTGACAGGTCAGGAATCAGTTCTTTATTCAGCAATAACAACTACTAACAACAAACGATATGGATAATTTTCTTTCTTTCTTTTCTGTACATCAGCAGATGATTTACATTGTCATCCTCATGATTTTTGCGGGCATAGAAGTAATCGGTCGGGTGCCGGCCGTGTTGCATACACCATTGATGAGCGGTGCCAATGCCATACATGGTGTAGTGATTATCGGCGCCATCATCGTTATGGGCAAAGCAGAAGCGGATAATTATTTAGCGCTCATCCTCGGCTTTATTGCTGTGATTGTAGGAACGCTCAATGTGGTGGGCGGATTTGTAGTAACAGACAGAATGCTGGAAATGTTTAAGAAAAAGAAAGCCCCCTAAATCCCCCCAAGGGGGACTTGTGGCGTGCTGCTTTATCAACTCAAATGAAATTCAATTATCAATTTTAAAAGTAGATTCATCAAACTTGATTGGCAGAAACTGAAACTTTGTAGTTTGAAAAGATTGTATAAATATTATAGTTCACTTTAAAAATTAGTTCACTAAAACCCCTCCTTTGGAGGGGCTTGGGGAGGTTTTATGAACATACTCATCATATCTTATTTAATCGCATCCGTAACATTCATCCTCGGATTGAAAATGTTATCCAACCCTGCAACGGCACGCAAAGGAAATTTAATTGCAGCAGGCGGAATGATTATTGCTATCATTGCTACCATCTTTTTGTATGAAGAAGATGGGGTGAAGCTGGGTAACTATGGTTGGATTTTCGGCGGTATATTGATTGGTACAGTTGCAGGAACCTTAGCAGCTAGAAAAGTAAAGATGACAGCGATGCCAGAGATGGTGAGTTTGTTTAATGGAATGGGTGGTGCCTGTGCGATGTTGATTTCAATTGTGGAGTTTAATCATTTAGGAAATTTTACACTTTATCCTCCGTTGAGTGGATTAGGTCCAACAGAAATCCCTGAAATTTCTAAAGGACAAATTTTGATTATTCTGTTAGGATTAATCATTGGCTCGATTTCGTTTGCAGGTAGTATCATTGCTTGGGGCAAACTGAATGGAAGAATAAAAGATTTCTACTTCAAAGGTCAGCAAGTGTTTAATTTGGTAATGTTTGGATTAATTATTGGCCTTACGGCTTATATACTTCTTATTTCACCTGAAACGGTAGAATTCTCACCAACTGAACAACCCAACTTTTTAGTTCACCATATTTCAAACCGTGCATATTTAATTTTTGGAGTTATTCTTGCACTTTCGCTCATCTACGGCATCTTCTTCGTAATGCCCATCGGTGGTGCAGATATGCCCGTTGTTATTTCTTTGCTCAACTCATTTACCGGTGTGGCTGCCGCCTGCGGTGGATTTTTATATGATAACAAAGCCATGCTCACCGGTGGTATTTTGGTTGGTGCAGCAGGTACATTGCTCACCATCCTCATGTGTAAAGCCATGAACCGTTCACTCACCAATGTACTCATTGGCAATTTTGGTGGCAGCAGCGCTGCAAGTGGCGGTGCCAAAGCACAGGGTACCTATAAAGAAATTTCATTGAGCGATACAGCCGTTTTGCTTTCTTATTCCAACAGAGTGTACATCGTTCCCGGTTATGGATTGGCGGTGGCACAGGCGCAACATGCCTGTCATGAACTGGAAAAATTATTAACCGAAAAAGGAGTGGAAGTAAAATATGCCATTCATCCTGTTGCCGGACGTATGCCCGGTCATATGAATGTATTGTTAGCAGAAGCAGATGTAAGTTATGATTTGCTCAAAGAAATGGAAGAAGCCAATAATGAATTTGCTTCAACAGATGCTGTATTGATTCTCGGCGCCAATGATGTGGTGAACCCTGCTGCAAAAACAGATACCACTTCACCCATTTACGGAATGCCCATTCTGGATGTGGAACTCGCCAAGAATGTAATTGTAAACAAACGAAGCATGAAGCCCGGCTATGCAGGTATTGAAAATGATTTGTTCTTCCGCCCCAAAACCAGCATGTTGTTTGGCGACAGTAAAAAAGTATTGCAGGATTTGATTGCTGAGGTGAAGAATTTGTAAGGCTTTATTTGAAATCCTAAATAAAAATGCAACTTCATTTAACAGGACAATGGAAAGGTTCATTTACTCTCGGTAAAGAGTATGGAGACTTAGAAGGCGATGTTACAGAGTTTATGATGTTTCTGAATGAAAATGATGGTGTGTTTGAAGGAAAATGTTTTGAAATAGCAGGAAAGTTTATACTACCTAATGCTGGCCTTTCTGTAATTAATGGATTTATAGTTAATGATGCTATTAGTTTTACTCAAAAGTATAACCACGCTATTTATGTTGATGAGGAAGGTAATATTTATGAAGATTTTTTAACAACTTCACAAATAGTGAATTTCATGGGCAAATACAATGAAAATTTAGAATGCTTCGAAGGTACTTGGGAAATCATTGGGCGAACGGAAATAAATAGCGTAGGTATAATACAAGACTATTGCTCGGGAACCTGGGAAATGAAAAAAGAGGTTCAATAAAATACTACATCATTCAAATCATCATTCCTTAGCTTTACCCCGTGCAATTACCAGCATCACTTATTCAATCATTACAAACCATCAAAGGCTTTGATGAATCAGCTTTCATCAACATCCATCAAAGCGGTGAGCAAATCACTTCCATAAGAATTAACCCTGCAAAGCAATTCATCTCGACTCCGCTCGATGAAATGCAAATCCACCCTTCGACTCCGCTCAGGGCGGCATCCATTCCCTGGTCATCACAAGGCTATTACTTAGAACAACGTCCTTCCTTCACCCTCGATCCGCTTTTCCATGCAGGCACCTACTATGTGCAGGAAGCAAGCTCCATGTTTTTAGAACAGGCGGTAAAACAAACAACTGATATAACGCAACCATTGCTCGTACTGGATTTGTGTGCAGCACCCGGTGGTAAATCCACATTGTTGCAAAGCATCATCAGCAAAGAAAGTTTGCTGGTAAGCAATGAAGTCATTCAATCAAGACTAAACATTCTCAAAGAAAATTTAATAAAGTGGGGAAGCAGTAATGTACTTGTTACCAACAACGACCCGAAAGATTTTTCCAAACTCAGCGGACTCTTTGATGTAGTGATGATTGATGCGCCCTGCAGCGGCAGCGGGCTCTTTCGTCGTGATGCAGCAGCCATCAACGAATGGAGTGAAGCCAATGTGCAACTCTGTTCCCAACGTCAGCAACGCATCATTGCCGATGCATGGAATTGTTTAAACGAAGACGGTGTACTCATTTATTCCACCTGCTCTTATTCGACTGAAGAAGATGAAGAAATATTGGATTGGATGATGAAAGGGTTGAAGGTGGAAGGTGTAAGGTTAAAGGTGGAAGCAGCGTGGGGCATTGATGAAGTACAATCTTCAACAGGTGCTTATGGTTACCGTTTCTGGCCGTATAAAGTAAAAGGCGAAGGATTTTTTATTGCAGCATTCAGAAAGAAAGAAGCAACAGATGAAGTAAGAATCAAAATAAAAAAAGAAAGCATTCCTTCAAAACATGAAATCAAATTGGCATCTGCATGGTTAAATTCAACAGATGATTTATCATTCATTCTGCAGGGACAAAACATTGCAGTGGTACCATCTGCATGGAAACAAACGGTTCAATACCTCATGCAGGAATTAAAAGTGCGTTATGCAGGAGTAGAACCCGGCACCATTGCTAAAAATGATTTGCTACCGGAACATGCATTGGCTTTATCAACCATCGTCAACAAAGAAATTTTTTCAGTGGAGTTGAATGAAGAACAGGCTTTAACCTATCTCCGCAAAAATGAATTGCAAATTGAATCATCACACAAAGGATGGGCATTGGCAAAATACAAAGGCATGAACTTAGGTTGGATGAAATTATTGGGCAATCGTATCAATAATTATTATCCGAAAGAATACCGCATTTTAAAAGCAGCCCCCTCAAACTCCCCCCAAGGGGGAGCTTTCCACTCACAGCCCTAACTTGTAAAAGAGTGTTTTATTTTTTTTAGTGTCGTTGAAATGTGCTGAATAAAAATTCATAGCTGATGTGGTAGAATAAAAAGATTGTTAGAAAGATGAAGCACCGCCTCCTCTGCCTTTGGCGAGGAGGAAGGGTGGAGAGGCTGCTTCTCACTTCCTCCCAAAATCTGCCGGGTTCTCACCCCACACACCGGTTTCCCATTTCAATATTTTGTTTTTGTAGTTGTTGTTGGCAAGCCAGTGTTCTGCACGTGCAATCAAATCATGAATGTGTTTTGTTTTGGCTGATACTTCAAGATTCGTTTTGCATTTTTTTGCTTTTACCCATGCAATGGCATTACGGCTGTCGCTGTAAATGGGCATTACTGTGAGGTTATGTTTTTTGCAATAACCCAATGCATGTACAATCGCTAAAAACTCACCGATATTGTTGGTGCCATTGGCCAGTGGCCCCATGTGAAAAATGCGGCGGTTGGGTTTGTAAAGAATGCCCTGGTACTCCATATCTTTCTGTACACTGTTCCATGCAGCATCAACAATAATGCTGTCGTTTATGGGAAGCCCCACACCGGCTTTTGTAGTTACAACAGGGTCTTTCTCTTTCTTGTAAATATGTTTGGCAAAATGCTGGTTAAAGGCAATCTCAGCTTCCATCATTGTGGAGAATGATTTATAAGCCGCACCTGCAAAACCATCCACCTGTGCTTTGCAATCGTTCCAGTTGTGGTAAATGCCGGGCTCTTTTCCCTTCCACACCACGTAAAATTTTTGTTTGCTCATTGCAGTGCAATGATAAAGAAAATTACCTCACTCTGGTTTCCGCAGGTAAAGAGATGATCAACTGTTTTCGAAACTGCAATCAAAAGACTATGCACAACAGGAGTTACGGACCATGTAACAACCGCTGATACAAACATCCATACAACAGTTTAACAATTTATCCTGCAATTGCTCCAAAATACATTCGTTTTTCTGTTTTTTGTTTTGGCATGATATTTCCGCATCTTTGCTCTAAATACAAAACTCCCATGAAGAGAACCGTTTTTATTTTATTGCAATTTGTTTTCAGCGCTGTAATCCTTGCACAAACCACACCGCTTCATGTGCAGCTCGACAGTAAGAACCAACCCTTTCTCATTCATCAACTGGCGACTAAAGAAAATTATTACAGTGTAGGCCGCATCTACAATATCAGCCCACGTGTATTTGCACCCTATAACGGGTTGGAACTAACCAGCCCCTTAAGCATCGGGCAATCATTAAAAATTCCATTAACAGAGCAAAACTTCTGGCAAAGCGGGAGCCGCAAGGAAAATGAAGTGGTACTGCCCCTTTACTATACCGTTGCAGCAGGAGAAAATTTAGCAGCCGTAAGTAAGTTGTTTAAAACAGATAACGCCACACTCCGCAGTTGGAACAATTTAAACAGTGATGCAGTTGCCGCAGGAAAAAAACTCATCATTGGTTTTTTAAAAGTGGATAAAACATTATCACCCCTTGCAGCACAGGGCATGAGCCGGCAGGAACCACCGATGGTAAAGCAGGAGCCGAAGAAAGAAGAGCCAAAGCCTGTTGTAAAAGAGGAACCCAAAAAAGAACAACCAAAAATTGAAACCAAACCCGAACCAAAAGTTGAACCGAAAAAAGAAGAGCCTAAACCTGTTGTAAAAGAAGAACCGAAAACACAGCCTGCGCCTGTTGCGTATGAGGGCAATGGATTTTTTAAAGACGAATACAACAAACAAACCAATAACGGCCGTAACACAGCGAATACCAGTGGCAACGGCGCAACGTTTAAAAGTACCAGTGGCTGGAGCGATGGCAAATATTATGTGCTGATGGATAACCTGGAGAAAGGAACGATTGTAATGGTGCGTAACCCATCCAATGGCAAAGCTGTTTTTGCCAAAGTACTGGCGGGCGTAAAAGAAACCACTCCCGGCAGCACGGCTTTGTTTTTACTGAGCAATGCAGCAGCATCACAACTGGGCATCAGTGCAGAAAAGTTTAATGCGGAGCTGGTATGGGGAAAATAGGACTAAGAGCAGCTAAGAGGGGAAGAAGGAAAAGAGATTGAGGGTGATGGCATGACAAATTGCTGTCACCCTTTTTTAATTTTAGATTTTTGGGGTTTGCAGTTAAACATTTTTATAAACTTCTTGTTAAGTAAAAAAATCTTTAAGCTGGTTTATAATTTTAAACTGTAAACTTAATGAAACACATTTTCATTTTTTCTATTTCTCGGATTCTTTCATTTTTATTCTTTTGGCAATTTCTTTTAAATGATGCATCAGCTCAAAATACTGAACAAAATTTTAAGAGACATTTCTTTACAACAATAGAATCAGGTTTTAGCCGAATGTCTCTTGCTGAGTTCAGAGGTGATAATTCGATTTTTCTTGAGCAAAGAAGGAATTTGAGAAATTCCACTGCATTATCAACAGGTATTGGTTACCAGTTTTTTAAAAATGGAAATTTAAATCTTCGTTTGGTACATGTGCTTCCTAAGTCCGGTACTGTTGTTGATTTATCTGACAGGAATGTCCCTTTCTCTGATTCCTTACGAATCAGCAATACAGTATCTCTTACATCTATCAGCACAAACGGAGCTTTTAACGGTCAAATAAGAAGCATTCCATGGCTATGGCTTAATTTGGAATTGGGGGCAGCGGTGCTCTTATTCAGTAATACTGATCAGGGTTTTAATATTACTCAAAACAGACCTCAAAATTTTTCACCACGTCAAAGTGTTTCTTTTGGCGGATATGTCAACTATTATTTTATGTTTCAAATAAACAACCGGGTAAAAGTAACGCTGGGATTAGATGCCTTTGGTGATGGTAACAGTGATTTACGGGGAAGAACAAGAATTTATGCAGGGTTGCGGTATGATTTTGTAAGAAATGATTAATGGAAGGCTTTCTTTTTCAGGCAAGTTAGATTTTTAAAATACGATGAATTTGAAAGCATGTGTTTTTCACCAGCATAACAATATTACTTAAACAATACTTTAGTTATTGCAATTGTATAAAAGCTTTTGAATAGTAATTCGGCATAAGTTTCAATGACTATCCGCTATTTGGAATTGAGCAATACCAAGGGTTCGATAATGTGGCGACCAATAGTCTATCAAATA
>JAIEQM010000067.1 GCA_019747705.1 Chitinophagaceae bacterium
AACAGGCTGCCTAAAGCCGCCTAAAGCACAAAAATATATAATTCAAATCACTTGGTTCTTAACACAGAATCTACGGAGTCGAGCGCTTCCTGTTTATGTAATCTCTATAAACAGGAAGCCACGCTGCGGCTAAAACCTTAACTTAATGACATTGCCCGATGGGGCTCTAATTATCTTAAATTGATTCTTCTACTAACATATCGCACCTTTGGTGCTGCAAAAATTTAATAGCAGAACACGTTAATTCATAAATCGTAATTTGCAACATGCAATACCGTCATCTTTTCTTTGATCTTGACCATACCCTCTGGGATTTTGATGCCAATGCTATGGAAACACTGGCTGATGTGTACCAGTCACTCAACTTAAACGAAGCAGGCGTTACTGATTTTGAATTGTTTTGCAAACACTATCTGCATCACAATGCAATTTTATGGGATCGTTACCACAATGGGTTTATTACCAGTGATGATTTAAAGTGGAAACGCATGTGGCGCACATTGCTGGAGTTTAAAATTGGCAGCGAAGATTTAGCCAGGAAGATGAGTGCTGAATTTCTGGAGATACTCCCCACCAAGCAAAACCTGTTTCCTTACACCCATGAAATATTAAACCATTTAAAAGAGAAAGGTTATGTGCTTCATCTCATTACCAATGGTTTTGAAAAAACACAATGGCGCAAGTTAGACAACAGTAACCTGGGGCAGTATTTTAATGAAGTCATTACCAGCGAGGCCAGCAACAGTGTAAAACCCAATAAAGAAATTTTTGAATATGCTTTAAAGGTTACGGGCGCTGAATTGAAAGAAAGCATTATGCTGGGTGATAACCTGGATGCAGATATTAAAGGCGCCATCAATGCAGGGATGGATTGTGTGTTTGTAAACCATTTGAATGTGGAACTGAACGGGGTGAAGCCGCACTATGTGATTTATCATTTGAAGGAGCTGGAGGAATTGTTTTAAAAGATGGGTTGAAGTTGGAAGGTTTTGAAACTTTCGTTTTTTTGATAACCCGTTATTAGTAAGTGGCTTGAAAAAATTGTTACAGTATTGCAGGACAAAAACTTTGGAATATTTTTGAGTTATCTGCAATGCTTCTGAGCCTTCGTTTATCAACGAATTTTCCCCGACTTCAAAGCAATAAAAACCTCTTTTGTAAGTCTTGCTATTATTGTACTAAATTTGGACTAATTAATTTAGTAAGATATGAACGTAGAAGAACCGCTATTCGACTATTTAAGCCCAAACACGGACTATGAAATCAAAAAGGGAGACTGCTTAACGGCTCTTAAAAAGATTGAGGCTGATAAATTTGACCTTATATTAACATCACCCCCATATAATGTTGGCAAATCTTATGAGACAAAGACCAGCATTGAAAAATATTTAGAAACTCAGGAAGAAATTATAAAACAGTTAGTACGAACCCTTTCTGACAGAGGAAGCATTTGCTGGCAAGTTGGTAACTATGTTGATAAAGGTGAAGTATTTCCACTTGACATTTTCTATTATCAAATCTTCAAAAGGCATGGCTTACAACTTCGTAATCGTATCATTTGGCATTTCGGGCACGGACTTCATGCTTCAAATCGTTTCAGCGGGCGCTACGAAACTATATTATGGTTCAGCAAGACTGACGACTATATTTTCAATCTTGACAATGTCCGGGTACCTTCAAAATATCCTGGCAAACGGCATTTCAAAGGTCCAAAGAAAGGACAGGTATCAGGCAATCCCTTAGGGAAGAACCCAAGTGACATTTGGGAAATTATTGAGCAAGATTGGGATAAAGCAATGTGGAATATTCCAAACGTAAAATCAAATCATCCTGAAAAAGTTAATCATCCTTGCCAATTTCCAATTGAATTAGTTGAACGTTGTGTTCTGGCATTGACCGAGGAAAACAGTTGGGTACTTGACCCATTTTCTGGTGTTGGTTCTACTGTTATTGGTGCAATCAAAAACAAACGCAATGCAATCGGCATCGAAAAGGAAGATGCTTATTGCAAAATAGCAAGGCAAAGAATTAATCAACTAAAAGAGGGAATGCTAAAAATAAGACCCATTAATAAACCAATACACAAGCCAAGTGGTAATGACAAAGTTTCAAAAATCCCGGAAGAGTGGCTTGGTTTAAATTTTGTAAACGGACAATAGATGAAAATAGCACAGAAGTACTCCCACTTGAATGGCGAAGAATATTTAATTGTACATCACAATAATCTTTATAAGGAAATTAAAGATGTAATCGTAAAAATTGATGCTTCAAAATTCTTAACTAAAATCAGTAAAGAAAAAAGAAAAGTGGGCAGCAATCTTTTTTCTCCAATAGCATTGAACGCTGAGTTTGAAAAAGAGTTTTCAAAAAAGAATTGGGCCGAAAGTCGCTACAATTATTATATTACTTTGAATCGTGAATTAATGGAGAAAAGTGTTTTAATGACAGCAAAAGAGCAAAAGGAATTTCTTGTTGCCAATGGCGAAAAAGAGCCAATTTACAGTTACAATCAAACAGATTTTGTAAAAGATAAAATTGCAGTTGAAGTTCAATTTGGTAAATATGCTTTTGTAGCTTTTGATTTATTTGTAAAACATATGCTGTTTTATTCTGGCGGTGTTATAAACTTAGGAATTGAAATTTTGCCAACAAAGAAAATGCAAGCTCAAATGAGTAGTGGTCCTGCTTACTACGAAGGTGAAGTTTATAATGTAATGAGACAGGGGCGTAATAGCCCACCAGTTCCCTTATTAATTTTAGGCATAGAACCATAGTAAGCAACGAGGTACATGAAGGAAACTGCCTTGTCCTTAAGTTCGGGTTCGACGTAATAAATTTAGCTTATTAATAAAACATCAGCAATATGCAATTATTGCTCTTCTTTCCCTGCCGGCTAAAGTTACTAGTTGACAGTTATTGAATATGGCTAAAATAATCAAATAAATATTCTAAGACGCTGTCTCTGTTTATAAATTTGTGTTTGGCAAAACAGAGCCGCCGTTAACGATGAATGTACTTTGTTGGTTAGGTGTTGCAGTGCGTTCCTGCCTTCACTTTATCACCCGGAAACAAAAAAAGTTAGAATCAATTCTTTAATTATCTTTTATCCAACTTTTCCAATCCTCACCCACTTTGTTCCAGTTGTAAGTATTATAGTCAGGCCTGCCATCCTTATCCAGGGGAAAGAAATTATGTTCTGTTCCAATGTAAGCTTTAAACGTAAAATTAGTTTTGTTTTGACGTATAAAATCTGCACGCAGGTAATCATTGAACGGGGTACTCCAATCCTTACTTCCATAACAAACCAAAACGGGAATCTTCAGCTTTCGTAACAAATCAAAAGATGGTTTTGAAAAATCATAGGTAGCTTTATAAGTATCGCCGGGCCATCCCTCCATACTTGTTTTATTATCCACCACTTTTTGCCAGTATTCAAAATCTTTTTCTCCAAACCGGGTTGAATCAGTGTCAGTTTCTTCTGCCCTCCTTTGAGAAACAATAGACATGATTCTTCCCATAGGATTGCCGCCTGCATAAATTAAATGCGTAATGCCTTTAAACGAAGCAGCCATTTGTGCAGCAACGGTGCTTCCCTCAGAGTGGCCGGCTACTATCAGCTTTTCTTTTGTAACCCAGCTTTGCTTTTGTAAAAATTTAATCACAGCAATATTGCGTTGTACATAATAATCAGGCAGATTGTTCTGAATGTATTTTTCAGGAAATTTACCGGTACTGTCAACATAAGTATAATCACTTTGCAGTTTTGAAAACTCACATACCGCAGGAATGCCCGGTTTGCCAATTATAGCAATGTGAAAATCGGTTTCAAATGTTTCTGTTCTGAAAGGGAAAGCAGGAGAATTGCCGTTGGCATCAACCATCAGTAGTGGCTTGGGTAAACTTCCCTGGCAAAACAAAAAAAGAGGTTTAGGTTTTAATTCTTCACCGGCTTTTGACCAAATGAGAATATCAACCGTATCGCCTTTGTAGATAGTTGTAAGATGTGTGTATCCGCAATCCCGGGGCGTTTTGATTTGAGCAAAACAATCATTCAAAATGAATACCAGGAAAATACAAAAGCTGTTTTTTATCAGATGGGTGTTATTTTTTAAATTCATTTATTCAAAGTTAATAAACCCATCATACAAATGAAAGCTACTGTCTTTTCTCAACACTCCGCCAGCACCGTTACTCCACCTTTCACCACATCACCCAGCTTTGCATTGATTTTTGTACCAACCGGCAGCAATAAATCAACCCTTGAACCAAACTTAATAAAACCCAGCTCTGCACCCTGTTCCACTTTTTGACCGGGTTGTAAATAGTTAACAATGCGTTTGGCCAATGCACCGGCAATTTGTTTTACAAGAATGGTTGTGCGGTTATTGCTGAGCACCACACTATGCCGTTCATTTTCAGTTGAAGATTTGG
Source organism: Chitinophagaceae bacterium (assembly GCA_019747705.1). Taxonomy (GTDB): domain Bacteria; phylum Bacteroidota; class Bacteroidia; order Chitinophagales; family Chitinophagaceae; genus Lacibacter. The sequence goes on from JAIEQM010000067.1 coordinate 4,432, forward strand.
GATGCCAGGCAACAAGGTATTTTCCCTTGTGGTATTGAGAATACTTTACTTCGCCTGCAATGGGGTTTACATTCACATGCACATTGGCCGGGCTCATAAACACACTCAGTTGTATGCGTTTGTCTTTAAAATATTCAACATCGGTTATTTCTTCAATCACCACCACCTTACCATCGCAGGGGCTGTAAATAAAATGATCATTCAACGGTGTTACACGTTGGGGGATACGAAAGAAAGAAATAATAAACAGCAGCAGGAATAAGGTAACTGCAAAAACAATCCATGCCAGCACCGGCATTGAGGGGCTGATGAAATTAAACGCCACCAAATTGATGATAATAAAAATTACCGCTGCAATAGAAATACTTTTATATCCTTCCCTGTGAATAGTCATTGATTATGGTTGAGCGGCAAAAGTAAGGAGATTCAGGGGCTTACTCATATTTGGTAACACCAAATTTCTGAAAGTGTTTAATGGCAGAATCCCGGATTGTGGCCGGAAGATTTTTAAAAGATTCATCGGGTTTATAAGTACCTCCTGTAGTATCTTTTTTCATAATCAGCAATTCTTCCCCACGCAGTGCATACTTTTTCCCTCCTTCGTACAGAATCAATTTCTTTTCATTCGGGCTCACATCGCCCCTGCAACTGAGTGCATACACCATCATCACTTCAGCAATACCATTACTGTCCAGGTCAGTTATTGAAAGATGGTTGTCGTAATAATTACAAACCAGGTCTAAATCACAGTCATTTACAAAATCATTCATCTTCCATTGCTGTACAAACCCGGTATCGGTTTTCAAATACAACACGGCAGATAGTTTGGCAGAAGGAAATTCCTTACCCTGCGCCACAAACGAACCTGTTTCATACAACACCAGCCAGTTCTCGCCTTTCTGATCGTACCATTTCTTTGCCTGTTTCAAATTATAAGAATTGGGCAATGGCAGCAATGCACTTACGGCACCTGTTACATCTTCCGCTCCTGAAAATGCAGCAACTGAAGTATCTGTTTGTACAACTTTTCTTTCTTTGGATGGATCGTTACAACCCAGCAACAATAAAAAGCATAACAGCGAAATGAATAATTTCATTCAACAATTTTTAAAAACAACCACACAAACGGAGTTGCCAGCAGTAATGAATCAAACCTGTCTAAAAAACCGCCATGCCCGGGAAGAATGTTTCCACTGTCTTTTACACCAGCCATACGTTTTAATTTACTTTCCAGCAAATCACCAAAGGTTCCTGTAACCGCCGCAATAAAAGCAATGCTTGCCCAAAGCCATGCGCCGGATGGAGCACTTAAATACCCAATGCCCCACATCACCAATACTGAAAGAATAATACCGCCAATGGTCCCCTCCCATGTCTTTTTGGGTGAGATGGAACTCAATGGCGTTTTACCAATAAGCGAACCCACTACATAGGCCATGGTATCATTGATCCAGATAGAGCCAATAAGCATCAGCGGTACTGCATAACCGCTGATGCGTGCCAGCAATGTACTCAGGTGAGCAAAACCATTGCCACCATCATCTGCATCAGGCATCCATAAAGCGCCGCTGCGGATGTTCAGCATCAAAGCCCAGCTCAGTGAAATATAAATTAACCCCAAAAGGGAATACGCAATTAATTTTAAATGCAACTGTTTGCTGAAAAGAATTTCACTGATGGGTAATAAAAACAAACAGCACAGTCCCGTCATCCATCCAATAGAATACAATGAAACATCAGCCACCACAAACCAATCATGCGTTAAAAATAACATCAAACAAAAACCCGCCAGCATTACACCATATTTATGAAAGGGGTTGATGGAAGCATAGTCTTTATCAATCAAACCCACCAGCTTTTGATACTCCCGCCAGCAACCAAAATGAATGACCGTAAAAAGAATTAAAAAACTCCACTTATTAAACAGCAACCCCACCAGCATGATGACTGCAAAGACGATGGCGCTTAAAGCCCTTGTATTAAAAGTTTTCCAGTTCCAGGCCATTAACTGTATAAATTTTGGTTGGATGATGAAGCGATGTTTCCAAACGGATTGAGTTGTGCCGTTAAGGTTTCTTCTTTCAATGCAATGACATTTGCATTCTTTTTAGAAACACGTTCAAACAAAATGACTGCTCCAATTAAAACAGCAGCGCTGATTAACAAACCCCACCATTCAGGATTGGTATCCATATCACTCACATTTACTTTGCCGCCGGTTCGTTTTAAATAAAATACCTGCGATAATGCAAACGTATTGTTGATGAAATGAATGAGTACACCCAGCCATACATTCCTGCTTTTGTAAAACAACCAGCCCAATGCAACCCCGAGTAAGGCACGGCTTAAGAATAAATAAATGGACAAATGAATGAGGCTGAAGAGTAAGGATGTTACGATAATAGCTGCCCATGGATTTTTCCACCAGCGGTGCAATGTACTCTGCACAGCTCCACGAAAAAACATTTCTTCAAACAAGGCCGGGAAGAATGCCATGATGATCAAACCAACAAAAAACTCACCCCAGCCTGTAAGGTTACTCATGAGCAACACCTGTTCGTTATACATCTTCTCCATGTTGATTGCTGATGCCGTCCATGATGGCGAATAGGAAAGTATCCATTTTGAAAAGTCAGCTAATGGTTGTGCCAGCATACTGGTACAAAAAATAATAACGATGCCAAGCAGCACCTGTACAGGTGATAAATATTTTGAAAACCCCAGCCACAACCAGTGTTTACTATGGCATAAACGCATAAATGCATAAGCAGGTAACGCCAGCATAAGCAATGTACTCAGCACCTGCATCATGCGTATTGCATTTACATTGGCAGGATCACTCATAGCCTTCAGCATCGCACCAGGCAGTTGGTCAAATGCGGTTCCTTTGGGAACCATTGACATCCCCATTACTCCCTGCAGAAGAACGGCAATGATAAATCCCACACCGGTAAACAACAATAAAAACCCAATCTGCCCCCAGCCATTATAACCTTTTACGCTTTTATATTCCATAACTGTCGTTGAAAAAATTTAAATTTGCAGTTCTTTTTTATGAACGTGGTAAAGATAGGCAACATATCGCTTCCTGAGTTTCCGCTCCTCCTTGCGCCCATGGAGGATGTGAGTGATCCGCCCTTCCGTGCTGTATGCAAGGATAATGGCGCTGATTTAATGTTCAGTGAATTTATCAGCAGCGAAGGTTTAATACGTGATGCCATCAAGAGCCGTCAGAAATTAGATTTTGATGAAGAAGAACGCCCCTTCGGTATTCAAATTTTTGGCGGTGATGAAGAAGCATTGGGCATGAGTGCACGTATTTGCGAAACAGTGAATCCTGATTTGGTGGATATCAACTTCGGCTGCCCGGTAAAAAAAGTGGCCATGAAAGGTGCAGGAGCAGGTGTGTTAAAAGATATTGATTTGATGATTCGTTTAACAAGCGCTGTTGTAAAATCAACCTCATTGCCTGTTACTGTTAAAACACGTTTGGGTTGGGATGATAATACAAAGAACATTGAAGAAGTAGCAGAGCGTTTACAGGATGTGGGTATAAAAGCATTGAGCATTCATGGCCGCACACGCACACAAATGTATAAAGGTGAAGCAGATTGGACATTGATTGGAAAAGTAAAAAACAATCCACGCATACAAATCCCCATTTTTGGCAATGGTGATATTGACAGTCCGGAAAAAGCGCTGGAGTATAAAAACCGTTATGGTGTGGATGGTATTATGATTGGCCGTGCTGCTATTGGTTACCCGTGGATCTTTAATGAAATCAAACACTTTGTACAAACAGGTGAACATTTAGCGCCACCTGCTATTGAACAGCGTGTGGAAGTTTGCAAAAAGCATTTACATAAATCCTTTGCATGGAAAGGCCCCAAGATTGGCATTTTTGAAATGCGCAGACATTATGCCAACTACTTAAAAGGATTGCCCAACATCAAAGAGTTCCGCAGCAAACTTGTTATACTCAATACGGTTGAAGAAATTGATGCAGTGCTGGATGAAATTGTAATGAAGTTCAGCGGTTATGAATTTGCTCCTTCTAAAATTGAGTTGATTAATTATCATGAGAAATGCCCGGTGGATTAGTCAGGGTCGGGACGCTGCAAGCGGCCTGAACCATTCCCCTGAGTCGGGGCGCTCCGGGCGACCTGAATCATCTTAAATGTTTCAGAAATTAAAATGAAATTTTTAATTTCAGTAAAAGCATTTTCATGAACCTGGCACCATCTGAATTTTATCACATTTACAACAGAGGTAATAATCAGCAACCTATTTTCTTTAATGATGACAACTATCTTTTTTTCATACAAAAGATACGAACGCAATTGCTCCCTGTTTCCAATATTATCGCCTGGTGCCTCATGCCCAATCATTTTCATTTATTAATTCAGGCAAACGAAGAAAGTGTGAAAGAAAGAAATTCATTTGGAGGGAAGCCGATGCAGGAATTTGCTTACAGAACCGGTATTATGCTCAGCAGCTATACACAGGCAATTAATAAACAAAATCAAACAAGCGGCTCACTGTTTCAGCAAAAAACAAAGGCCAAAATTTTACTTGAGGAAATCAATGGCACCAGGATCAGCTACCTGGAAAACTGTTTCTATTATATTCATCAAAACCCGCTTGCAGCCCATCTTGTAACTGATTTGAAAGACTGGCCTTTTTCATCCTACCCTGATTATGCGGGTTTAAGAAATGGCACACTATGCAATAAAGAAGTATTTTTTGCAGCCACCGGTCTCAGTTCTGAACAATTGATTCATAAGAGTTCCTTAGCTGTTAATGAAAAAATAATATCAAAATTTTACTGAAAGGGTTCAGGTCGCCTGCAGCGCCCCGACCCATTCAGCTTTTCCACATTTCCCCATCTTGGCAGGATGATTGCAACGCTAAGATGTTACTAAAAGCTTGCACTATGATTACAGTTATTATTCCCGCCCTCAACGAGGAGAAAACAATACGTCATGTTATTGGCATTGCTAAAAAATCAGCGCTGGTTTCTGAAATTATTGTGATTGATGATCAGTCAACTGATCAAACAGTGGAAGAGGCAGCAAAAGAACAAGTAACCATTTATACCAGCAGTGTACGTGGCAAAGGAACCTCCATGCGGGAAGGTATTATGCTGGCCGCACAACCTGTCATTGTTTTTTTAGATGCAGATATTACCACCTATCCTGATGATGTGGTGGAACGGCTTGCATTGCCCATCCTTAATGGCGATGCCGATTTTGTAAAATCCTATTTTGAACGGCAGGCAGGCCGTGTTACAGAGCTGGTGGCAAAACCATTGCTGTCGTTTTTATTTCCTTCTATCAGCAATTTTAAACAACCATTAAGCGGTATGATTGGAGGCCGTAAAGAACTGCTGGAAAAAATTTCTATTGAAGATGATTATGGTGTTGATATTGGTATTTTGATTGACATGCACAAAGAAGGCGCACGCATTGAAGAAGTGAGCCTGGGTTATATTGAAAACAGAATGCAGGGCATTGTACAGCTTGGCGTAATGAGTAAAGAAGTAACACTGGCCATTTTAAAACGATCCGGCCGGTTTTTTGGCAGCACGTTTGAAACGATTACCGGTATTCATTTTAATACGGAAGATCCGCAGTTGGCACATGCCGTAAAAGATTCAGTAAAAGGATTAAAGAAGCTGGCTATTTTTGATATGGATAATACAATACTCCGTGCCAGTTTTATCAGAACCATGGCTGCAAAGTTTGGTTTTGAAACAGAACTCCTGGAAATCATTAACGAATCGCAAAGCAGTTTTATCCGCATTAAACAGGTGGCACAATTGCTGCGGGGTATTTCCATTACCAGTATTTTAAAAACCATGGATGAGATACCGGTAGTGGAAGATGCAAAAGAAGTAGTGGCTTCCCTGAAGCACAAAGGTTATATCTGCGGCATCATCAGTGAAAGTTATGATGTAACCACCCGCCATATTGCCAATAAACTGGGCATGCATTTTTCATTAGCCAACGAACTGGAACTGCACAACAGTATTGCCACGGGTGAAGTAAAAATCCCTTCTTTCTTTTTAAAAAACAAACACAGCATTTGCAAACACGATTACTGTAAATCCAATGCCGTTACAGAACTCACCAAACGTTATGGCATTGAACTTAAAAATGTAATTGCTATTGGCAATGGCAAAAATGATATCTGTATGATTAAACATGCAGGTACAGGTGTTGCATTCTGTCCTGAACATAAAACGGTGGAGAAAGCAAGCCGTTACCAGATTCATACACCGCAACTGGCATCACTCTTAACCATGCTCTTATAAAAAATTCCGGTACAGCAATAATGTTGTTTTCTTCAGATTAATTTACTGCACAATTTTTATTTAACAGAGGTAATAGTTTGTTCATAAATAGAGATTGCAATTCTCATAATTTTTTTCCACCTTAGAGAGGAAACTGCATTATCAATCAAAATCAACTATTATGAAAAAATTATTCGCTGAGTTTATCGGAACCTTTTCCCTTGTTTTATTTGGGTGCGGTGCTGCAGTAGTTGCAGGCGTTGCAAATACCGGACCTTCTGGTATTGGATTACTGGGCATTTCGTTTGCCTTTGGTTTGGCAGTAGTGGCAATGGCTTATGCTATTGGTCCCATTTCAGGATGTCATATCAATCCTGCTATCAGCATCGCTATGCTTGTTGCAGGCAAGCTGAGTGCCAAAGACACTATTGGTTATGTAATTGCTCAAACACTTGGAGCTATTGCCGGTGCCGGTGTTTTATTTTTAATTGTGAGCAACAAAGCTGATTACACCATGCTTGGCGATTGGGCATTGGGCTCCAATGGCTGGGGCGAAGGTTATTTGGGCAACTACAATACCACTGCTGCATTTATTACTGAAACAGTATTAACCTGTTTGTTTCTGTTGGTGATTTTTGCAACTACTTCAAAACAGGGCAATGCAAACATGGCCGGACTTGCAATTGGTATTACACTTGTTTTAATTCACCTTGTAGCTATTCCAATCACAGGCACTTCTGTAAACCCTGCAAGAAGTATTGGACCTGCATTGCTGGCGGGCGGTAAAGCATTAAGCCAGTTATGGTTATTTGTAGTGGCTCCAATTATTGGAGGTGTTATTGGAGCATTACTGTGGAAATATGTATTGGAGACAAAAGAGTAACACCTTTTATTTTTTGTTTACAAAGCTTCGGAGGCCATTGATATATTCATGGCCTCTTTTTTCTGCAAAATAATCTGCGCCCAGTGCAAGTAAAGACATAATAGCAAGTGTTAAACCAAAGCCCTTCCAAAAAGGAATCATAGAACCTGCAAAACAACCATCAGTTTTATAAAAGAAAATAAATAAACCAATACCGATTAAAGCCAGAGCAATCTCCGTATAACGGTACACAACAAAACTTTTCATCACTGTTTCCATTCTTGGAATTTCTTTTTCTTTCAGTTCGCCGGGGTTCATATCGTAAGCATATACATTGCGGATACGGTCGCCATCACTGCGGGCATAAACAGTGTAACCAACAACAGTTAACAGCAACCCAAGTACAGCAAGCGGAAGTGCAGCGCCTTTATAAAAATTTGTTTTCAGGTAAAAGAAAAATACAAGAGCAGTAATTACAGCAGCAATACCAATCCCCAAAAATAAAAGGCTTTCGGCTTTTTCAGCATTAAAGTATTTTTCGATACCGGCTTTGGTAAACATATCACTTGGTTTTAGAAATGAGTTTGATGAAACCGGCTATTGACACAATACACCACACCGCTTCCAGTACAATGAAAGGTACATAATTAATAAGTACAGACGCATAACAGGCAAGACCTGCGCCAAGGACATTCATAAGAAAGAACAGCTTTCCTTCTTTTGGGATGAAGGAAAATACATTTAAGAAGTATGCAGGCAGGATGGCGCCCACACCAACAGATCCGATAACGTCGTTAAAATTCATAGAAGCAGTTTAAGGTTCAACAATAAAACCTGTTTGCCTCAAAGCTATGACTGCGTCAGCAAGTTTTTCTTCCTTTACCAGGATATAATCTGTATCATGAGTGGCAATAACACAAAGATTGATTCCTGCATCAGCTAATGCTGTTGAAAATTTTGCAGTAATGCCTGTTAATGACAAATCCAGCACGGCATTAATTTTCAGCAGCCGCCATCCTTTGTTGCAATTGATGCCTTCCGGTACTGCTGATGCTTCGCAAATGATACTCACCTCATCCGGTGTTTTAGACACGGTACAGAAAGAAGACTCCCAGGGAAAAGATGGAACATCGCTTTGGGCGCTTAACCGGCACATGGCATATTCACCGGGCAGAACAATAAATGCAAGTTGGTTCATGCTGCAAAAAACTTATCGAGTAATAAAAAAAGGTCTTGTTTGTTTTGCTGAAGATAATGAAATGCCTTTCTGATTTCATCTTTTGTTTGAATGTATGTTCCCTCTTCCTCCAATTCATGTGCATCATGCAGTAACATGTCTTCAACAATTTCTTTATTCATTTCAAAGTGAAACTGTAGCGCCAGTACATTGCTGCCAATGGTAAAAGCCTGGTGTTTGCACACATCTGTTGATGCAATGAGTTGTGCATTTACCGGTAAATTAAACGTATCACCATGCCAGTGAAAAACAGTGTAAGGATTTGTAAAGTGATTGAAAAATGTATGATGCAACGCTTCATCTGTAAATGTAACCGGGAAAAAGCCAATTTCTTTTTCTTTGCCCGGATATACTTTTGCGCCAGGTGAAGCAGCAATAAGTTGCGAACCCAAACAAATACCTATTACTTTTTTACCGGCATCAATTGCTTTTTTAATGAACCGCTTTTCTTCTTTGAGCCAGGGAAATTGTTCTTCTTCATCCACATTCATGTAACCGCCCATAATGAGCAAAGCGTCCATATCTTTTACATCGGGCAATAAAAAATTATCTTCATAAAAAAGTGTATAGTTAATGTTGTGCCCCTTGTGTTCTGCCCATTCTTTTATGGTGCCCGGGTTTTCAAAAGTCAAATGCTGAAAACAATGAATATTCATGTTAGTATCTTTATTTCTTCAAGCAATGATGCAGGATTGCCAAAATGCTCAACAACCTTTGTATTACTGTTTTTATCTGAAATCAATTGCTTTATCATCTGTCTTGTTTCACCATCCACACCTCCGCCAATGATTACTACTTGATATTGATGGGTGAGCAGTTCTGTTTTCACTTCTTCATTTGTAAGCACACCTTTTGCTTTATCAAATCCATTGCTGTTTAAAAAGCTAATTACATTTTGCATCATGCCGCTGTGGCGGCCAAGAATGAGAATAGAAACGGAACCTGTCATTTTATTTTTTTAAAAACCTGTTTCTCTTTTTCATTAAATGTTACAGGACGGATTGAATCTGCAGTTCCTGCTTCAAAATCGCAGGTAAAAGAATTGTTTGAAAAAGAAACGACACCAAACAATGTTTTTCCTTTTAAAGGGCCACCCTGGAAATTATACAAATCAAACCAGTTGGGATTTTTTGATTTGTTGAAACGGTAACTGATGTTAAATGTGTCTACCTTTCCCTCTCGGTTAAAAAGCCAAAGGGCGGCATAATCTTTTTTAAAAATCATAGTCTGGCCTTTATCATTTTGCCAAGAGCCGATAATTTTTTTGTTAGCAGCACAAGATGTAAGTAACGCTGCAACTGCAATAATGAAAACACATTTTTTCATATACTATATTTATGAATTGAATTGTCTTAAATGATGGTCAATATGCACATACATAAACCTGCCCCATTGTTTGCGGTTTAATTTGCCGTACATGGGATGCGGCTGAAATATAAAATCTTCTTTCGCAGTCCTGAATGTATTGAGTAATCCGATGAGGTTTTGTTGCTCTGTGCTGATATTGGAAGAAGCAGTTCCGTAAAACTTCTGATTCATATCAACAGGTGCTTTTAAATTCCGCAGTGGAATACGGGGGAGCCATAATCCAAAATACTTCATCACATTACGGTTGAAGAAATTTGGTTTTTCGTGAGGCTGCTTTTCACCCAATGCCAGACGAATCTGGTCTTCACAATGTGCCAGCATTTGCTCCACATTCATTTTGCCCCATCTTCTTTTACTTTGAGTAGTTAAGCTGTTAATACGCTCTGTAATTTGCAGCCAATCACTTTGATTTAAAATATTTTTCATTACAATTTGCCAGGTTTTATCAGTTGGCCCTGTCCTGCATCATTCTTACAATCTTTAACACCAGTTTCCTTGGTGTAAAACGAATGGATTGCGCCATGATATTATTCATGAAACCGGGTATTACCGTAAGACTTCCTTTCATCATGTGTTTATATCCAAAAGCTGCAATCTCCGCTGAAGTGGGAAGTTTTTTTCCTTTCACCAGCTTACTTTCTTCCATGGCAGCAGCTGATTGAAAACCACTTTCCGCTGCGCCGGGACAAAGACAGGTAACTGTAACACCTGTTCCATTTAATTCGTTACTGATGGCTTCACTAAAGCTTAGTACAAATGCTTTGGTTGCGTAATAAACACTCATGGTTGGCCCGGGTTGAAACGCAGCAGAGGATGCCACATTGAGCACTTTACCATATCCATTCTTAATCATCAGCGGAACAAATAAACGGGTGAGATACGTTAATGCGGTAATGTTTACATTAATCATTTGCTCCTGCTTGCTCCAGTCGCTTTCATGAAAAAAACCAAAATCACCAAAGCCTGCGTTGTTAACAAGATAATCAATATGAATGTTTTGCTGCTGCAGTTCATCATACAAAGCTTTTACATCTTCCGTTTTGCTTAAATCTTTACCTGTTACTTTTACATCCACGTTGTACTGATTGCGTATGGTTTCGGCCAGCGCATTCATCTTATCAACACCACGTGCCACCAGTATAAGATTGTGTTTATCCTTTGCAAATTCTTTTGCAAACTCGGCTCCAAACCCACTGGAAGCGCCTGTTATTAAAGCTGTTTTCATGTTTTGTTTTTTTAATGGAACGGCACAAAGATAGGCAGATTTTTAATTTTTCAAACATTTTGACAAATTATTTGAAAAATTGTTTACACATTATGGCCTGAAGCTGTTGTTATGATGACTCCTTCGGAGTCTGATTCTATTTTCCTCTTAGTTTGTTATAAACAGGAAGCTGTTCTGCGAAAGCTCAATGTCATTACTTTAAGGGTTTAGCCACAGGGTGGCTTCCTGTTTATAGCGATAACATAAACATGAATGGCCCGACTCCGGAGGAGTCACCTCAAACTACAGGAGGCTCCGATGGAGCCAATACAATTATTTTAAATTTCCTATAAGGGTTTAGCCACAGGGTGGCTTCCTGTTTATAGCGATAACATAAACATGAATGGCCCGACTCCGGAGGAGTCAC
>JAIEQM010000087.1 GCA_019747705.1 Chitinophagaceae bacterium
CTTGCATCTGATCTTGGCTTTGGTTGTATAATATCAAAGATAACAAGCAGTTAGCGTTTTTGAGCAAGCCCTAAATACATACGAATTTCCCAGCCTTGGTGGTAACGGTCTGCAGGTATTAAACGAATTGTGTTTTCAATATGATTATGATGAAAAAGGAAGAGTAATCTGGAAAAAAGCTCCGGGAGCGCAACCCCTGCGTATGTTGTATGATGCCCGTGATCGTGTAGTATTTATGCAGGATGGCAACCAGGCAGCCATGAGCCCGGCACAATGGACGGTAAATTTATATGATGCGCTTGACAGGCAGGTGGCTACACTTCATTATACTACCTCAGAAACTGCAACTGCTTTACAAACTGCTCTTGATAATGCGCCCGCCTCTGCTACAGTAACCATTACTGCCGCAGGTGCCCCCACTACAACACTCACCCTTTCTTTATGCTCCATTACTGCCAACCTCAACAATACAGCATTTACAAGAATCCTGAAATATCAATTTTATGATAATTATACTTATGGGGGTGCCAAGGCATTTAATACAGCCTTTACCAATACAACAGCTTACAGTACCAGTGACCCTAATGTACAGCCCATTACACGCAGCAACAGAACCATCAACTATCCCACAGGTACCGTAACCCGTGTGCTGGGTACCAATACCTTTTTAACTGCTACAGATTTTTATGATGAAAACGGGGCACATATACAAACGGTAGAAGACAATATGTTGTACGAAACCCTTCCGAACTGCGAAATAGACCACGATCATTAAGAATAAGATTGACTTTTACCTGTACTTTGACAAATATTTGAGTAATTTGCAAGTTCATAAATGTTGACAAACAAAATGAAGATAAAAGAGAAGATATCGCTTGAAGAAGTTTTCGGGAAAGAGTACAAAATCCGACTTTTTGAACCTGAAAATAACCAGGAAGCAGTAATTACTCACTACTTGCACAACAGCAAAAATGGCGTTTCACAGTTTTTCAAAAAAGACGCTGTAAAATTCACAAAAGAAATTTTACAAAATAAATTTCCACAAGAAAACATAACCAATTTAGTTGCCGAAGATGCTTTACAGTATGGAATTTTCGAAACTTTTGACATTCCATTTCCACCAGTAGAAACCCCCAAATTTAAGTTTATTGACCTATTCGCAGGAATTGGTGGCTTTAGACTTGCAATGCAAAATTTAGGTGGGAAATGTGTTTTTACAAGCGAATGGGACAAAGAAGCAAAACGTACCTACAAAGCAAATTTTGGAGAAAGACCTTTTGGCGACATTACCAAAGAAGAAACCAAAGCTTTTATTCCAAATGGCTTTGATTTGCTTTGTGCAGGTTTTCCTTGTCAAGCGTTTTCCATTGCAGGAAAACGTGGAGGATTTGAGGATACAAGAGGAACATTGTTTTTTGAAGTTGCTGAAATTATAAAAAGAAAAAAACCCAAAGCTATTTTCTTAGAAAACGTTAAAGGTTTACGAAACCATAACGGTGGTAAAACTTTAGCAACAATCTTAAACGTATTAAGAAATGATTTAGGGTACTACGTTCCAGAACCGCAAATAATTAATGCAAAAGACTTTGGCGTTCCGCAAAACAGAGAACGAATTTATATAGTTGGCTTTAGGGCAGACTTAGGAATAGACAGTTTTAAATATCCAAAACCATTAAAAAAGAAAGTCGCATTTTCTCAAGTCAAAGAAAAAAATGTACCACCTACAAAATATTTTTTATCTACTCAATACGTTCAAACTTTAATAAATCATAAAGAGCGGCACGAAAGCAAAGGAAACGGATTTGGGTTTGCAATAATTCCAGACGACGGAATTAGCAACGCAATTGTAGTTGGCGGAATGGGTAGAGAACGTAATTTGGTTTTAGACCACAGAATTAAAGATTTCACACCAACAACACATATAAAAGGAACAGTAAATCGAGAAGGCATAAGAAAAATGACCCCCAGAGAATGGGCAAGACTTCAAGGTTTTCCCGACAAGTATGTTATTCCAGTTGCAGACGCTTCTGCATACAAACAATTTGGCAATTCTGTTGCTGTTCCTGCAATACAAGCGACTGCAAATAAAATTTTAGAACTAATAGGAATAACAAATGATAACGGGAAATAAAGGTGAATGGAGTGAGATTTATGCCTTATTCAAATTGCTTAGCGATAAAAAATTGTACGCAGGAGATGAAGATTTAAATAAAGTTGAAGAGCTTTTTTACCCAATAATCAAAATCATTCGTTCTGAAAGTGGCGGAAATTTTGAATATGAAATTAATGGCGATTTAGTAATTGTTTCAGGCGGTAAAGAAGAACTAAGGATACCAGTTAAAACTTTTATTGAACAATCTGCAAAGCTATTAGCCAAAATAAAATCTTCAAAAAGTGCATTCAACCTTCCAGAAACAGAGGCTTTTATGACATCTATTAATTGTAAGACTTTAAAAGCTAAAGCAACTTCAAAGACTGATATACGTATTGTAATTCACGACCAACGAATAAACCAAACTGCAGAATTAGGCTTTAGTATTAAATCACAATTGGGTGGAGAAGCTACTCTTTTAAATGCAGGAAAAACGACAAATTTTATATACCAAATAATTGGGTTCAAACCTACTGCAAAAGAAATAAAAATTGTAAACGAAATTGATACAAAAAGTAAAATTAAAGACAGAATTGAAGCTATAAAAAATGCAGGTGGGAAGTTAAAATTCATTACACCTCAACAAGACATTTTCAAAAATAATTTAGTGCTTATTGACAGTTTGTTACCTAACATAATTGCTGAAATTACAAAGTCATTTTTTACAACTTCGTTAAGTTCCATAAAAGACTTGACAGAAAGTATTAACAAAACAAACCCATTAAACTACGACACTCAATTTGCTCACACCTTTTACGATTACAAAATAAAACGCTTTTTGACAGACGTAGCTTTAGGAATGACACCTTCAAAAGTTTGGACAGGAATTTATGATGCAACAGGAGGTTATTTAGTCGTTAAAGAAAATGGAGATGGTTTGTGTTACCACATTTATAATCGCAATCAATTTGAAGACTATTTATTTGCTAACACAAAACTTGAAACGGCAAGCAGCACAAGACACGAGTTTGGAAAAATATATGAAGAAGATGGACAATTTTATTTCAAACTAAACTTGCAAATCCGGTTTAAATAGAAAGACAGACCAAAGCGAAGACCACATAGGGCTTCGTACAACATGGGGTTTTGTGCAAGTTGGGCAGACGTAATAACAATGAGCATTTGTAATTCTATTCAGCTTTTGTTCGGGCAGGACGTACATCGCTGAACTTTAGTTCTTAACTTCAACTTTTGTACTTTTAATCAACTTCGGTTACGGGCAGACGGAATTCTATTTCCCAACCTGCACAAAGCCCTGTTCGAAAAGTGGTATTGATGTATTTACCAAACAATACCATTTTGATGGCCGGGTATTAAGCGTATGTACAGACCATACTGTAACTGCCGCCGGTTATACCGCTTTTAAAACACTTACAAAAAACATCTTTGACCAGATAGGCAGGGTTACCAGCATTCAAAAACAATACGGCTCCAACGTCCTAAAAACCCTGGCGAGTTACAGTTATGATGATATGGGCCGGTTGAAGAATAAAACGTTTGACCCGGGTTATGTGTCTGCCCTCGGCAATAATTACTTAGAATCATTAAACTACAGTTATAACCTGCACAATGAAATTACCGGCATTAACAGGGATTATGCCCTTAAAACACCGGGTGTTTATAACAAATGGGGCAATTATTTTGGTATGTACCTGGGGTATGATAACAGGGATAATGCGTTTACGGCGGGCCGGCTTGATGGTAAAGTTGCGGGCATAATGTGGAATACCCAGGGTGATGATGTGCAACGGCGTTATGATTTTGTGTATGACAATGCAGGCAGGTTAACGAATGCCAATTACAGAGAACGGCGTTCCTTAGGCGATGCCTGGGGCAACAGCAGCATGGATTTTACAGTAAGTGGTTTTGGAGGAAAAATTACTTATGATTTAAACGGCAACATACTTACCATGAGCCACAGGGGCGTACTGCCGGGCATGGCAGCGCCTCTTACTATAGATGATTTACGCTATACCTATACCAACCTGAGTAACAAGCTGCAGAGTGTAAAAGACGACATGACGAGCACCACCCAAAACGGAAAGTTTGGAGATTTTAAAGACGGTGCCAATGCTGCAAACATGCCGGATTATGTATATGACCATAACGGCAACCTGGTGATTGATCTTAACAAGAATGTGCAGGGCATGGTGGCCGGTAATAACCACGGTATCACTTACAACTATCTTGATAAACCCGAGCAGATACGCATTACCGGCAGGGGCACCATTAAAATTGTGTACAGCGCTGATGGTGAAAAGCTGCAGCGTGTGTTTATACCGGAAACAGCAGGGCAAACGGCTACTATTACCACGTATATACAGGAATTTGTTTACCAGGAAACTTCAACCACACTCACCTCTGCTTCACAACCACCCTTTAGTGGCAGCAATTTAGGTGTGGGCTTTATCAATTTTGAAGAAGGCCGTATAAGGGTAATAACACCTGTTGCACAAAATAACGGGCAGGGTGATTTTTTAACGGTAACCGGTAACCTCACGCTGCCTAACAGCAAATCAGGTGTGTATGATTATTTTATAACAGACTACCAGCAAAACGTAAGAATGATTCTTACGGAAGAAATACGGCAGGCAGGTAACCGTGCCACCATGGAGCCCACCCGTGCCTCTGTTGAAGAACCCATTTTTGGACAAACGGGCAGCGGTAATGAAGTAGCAGGTACGAGAATTGCCAAACCAACAGGTTGGACCAATAACGGCTCCAATAATGTGAGCCGCCTTGGTAACCTTGCCGGTAAAAACCTGGGGCCTAACACGCTGCAAAAGGTGATGGCGGGAGATATGGTAACGGCAAATGCAAGTTACTATTTTCAAACAGCAACCGGCGGCACCAATACAACCCTGCCCAATTTAATTCTCAGTAATTTATTACAACTCCTTACCGGCGGCAGTGCGGCGGGCAGTTTGGTAAAAGACAATGCAAGTGCAGTAACCACGCAACTTGGAGGCAATACTGGTTTTATTAATGCAGTGCAGCCAGCTGGCAGCGGAGGCACAAGGCCACAGGCATTTTTAACCATCCTGTTTTTTGATGAACGTTTTAATTTGATATCTGCTGCCGATGGTGGCGTGCATCAGGATCAGGTACTGGCTACATGGGCGGCCAGTACATCAACACTTAATCTGCCAGGCATTAGAGCCCCCAAAAACGGCTACGTATATGTGTACCTCAGCAACCGCAGCGACCAGCATGTGTTTTTTGATGATTTTAATGTGAGCATTACTAACAGCAACATCCTTGAAGAATATCATTACTATTCTTATGGTTTACGAATAGCAGGCATCAGCAGCAAACGGATAACAGACAGTTATGACGGTCTGGCGAAGAATAATTACCAGTACCAGGGTGCATTTTCTGAAATGGACGATGATATAGGCTGGAACGATTTTCCACTACGCAGTTATGATGCACAGGTGGGGCGTTTTGTGCAGATGGATCCGTTTGACCAGTTTCCCTCTCCCTATACAGGCATGGCCAACGACCCTGTTAATACCATTGACCCTAGTGGAGGTATAGGTATACCCTGCCCGGGCACTTCTGGTTTTTCTATATTTATGAGCAACGTTGCCAATTCTATAATTAATGTAGCTTCGAGTATTAGTTCTTTTACAGGGGTTGGGTTAAGTTTGGGTTTAACACTGGCTAAAACGGGAGTTTATATTGAGCAGGCTGCAAGAACAAGCAGCGTGGTGGCGGGTAATGTAATGGCGAAGCAGGTTGGTAATAATAATGATAATAGAGAGAATTCAAATTTGATTAATGACCAAAGTAATGGGGAAGATAAAACTGAAGATAACGATTGGAAACCTTTGTATAAATCAGATTTACAACGGTATGTTGGTTCAACTGATGAAAATACATTAGGAACTGAGTTCGAAAGACTTTTTGCAATGTTTTCCTTGACTGACCCATTAATGAGAGCATCTAATGTAAGACCGAACGGTAGAAATATATTCACAGGCGGCTTTAGAAATACTGCTCCTGATTTTGTTGGTGATGCTTATGTAAGTGAGAAAAAAGGACGTGTTAGGATTAACACTACGATTAAAGGTGCAGACTGGTACGAATTAAAGCAAAAAACAGGTGGGTTATATCTTTCATCAAATGAAGACCAAATTGCTGGTCATATTGATAATATGAGAAATAGTGCTGACTATGCGTATAGGAAATATGGAAAGCTAGGTTATCAGTCGAAACTTTATGTTGTCACAACCGCAGATGTAAAATATTCACAAGCGATATATGAATTGGCATTTAAAAATAATGTTTTATATGAACATATTCATGCTGAGTATAGAATAGTAAATAATAAATGGCAGTTTCGTTTCAAAAAAACAGCAATGACCAATCAAAAATGGTAGGTCATTCAGATAATAGCTTTTTCAAGAGTTTTTTTAAAAATTAAGAGATGGCATTAAAAAGTTTTTTTTAATAATTTTTATCATAGCAATGATTAATTCTAATGCAATGAATAGTGACACTTCTCAATACAAGGTTATTCCTACAAGGGATTGTATTGCATATATCGAAAAATACGGATTAACCATTGATGATGATTCAGATTACAGGATAAAAAGTACCAGTGGATTGGTTTACACCTTATCAAATAATGAAGTTGTTTTATTGCCTACAAATTTTGATTTGGATTATCCTGGTATAGTGTTTAAAAACCTTGATGTTTTTAAGTACTATGCTGCACTTGATTTTTTCCCTATTGGTGAGCAAAACATGACATGGTTTGAACGTTACAATAAGCAAATACAGCAGTTTAGAGAAAAGAGAGAGTTTTACAGTAACCCCTTAGAGACATTAAATATTACTTTGCCTTTTAAGAATACAGAAGAAATAAAATCAGCTTTTTTAAAAGTTGAATCATTTATTGCTTCAACTAAATGCAAAGATTTTTCTTTCCAACAAGTTCATATGATTTACTCTTTTGGGCTGGCTGTTACTAATTATTTGATTGATTATAAAGGGTATAAACTTTTATTAAAAAGCGGCTATGAGAACTACAATCCAATTACTAATGTTTTAATTGAAAAAAATGGAGGGATTAAAGATATTCTTACAATAAGTCTTATAGATTTTGATAGTTACAGATCAGAAAACGATCTCATGAAATTTCTTAATTTTTTAAATTGATAATCCTTTCGCAGCCGGTTGAAGAATAAGACGTTCAAAGTCCCCAGCTATCCGTAGTGTTCCAAGCAGTGCAGACGATAAATATCTGTGTTGTTAATTTGCAACTACAGACAAGATACATAGCAGTACAAAAGAAAATAGTTCTTTGAAATATTAAAAATTCAAAACCCCCAAAAACGGCTACGTATATGTGTACCTCAGCAACCTCAGCGACCAGCATAGCCTGTTCCGATAGCAAAGCGTAGCGGGATGTTTTTTCCTGCCCGACTACATTTTTTTAAATAATATTGTCAGGCGGGGATGATTTTAATGTAAGCATTACCAACAGTAATATACTGGAAGAAAACCATTACTATTCTTATGGGTTACGAATAGCAGGCATTAGCAGCAAACGGATAACTGACAGTTATGACGGGCTGGCCAAAAATAATTACCAGTACAATGATAAAGAGTTATGGGATGATGCGGATTTAAACTGGTATGACTATGGCTTTAGAAACTATGACCCGCAGATTGGAAGATTTACGCAATTGGATCCGTTAACGGATGATTACCCTTTTTTAACGCCGTATCAATATGGAAGTTGTGACCCTATTTTAAATATTGATATTGATGGGTTGGAAGGAGTAGAAGCAGTAAAGGAGCTTACTGAAATAGTTGTTACAGGAACGAGGGCATCCGCAAAAGTAGTAAGTGAAGTATCCCTTAAAATTGGTGAAGAAATAATTAAACAAGCTTTTAAAAAAGCTCCTCAACTTTTGGGTTTAGGACTAAAAGCTGCAAGCTTAACCATTTTTTTAGTAGTATCACCAAATTTTGATAGCCCTGCTCCACATAATGAATTTAGTGATAGTCATTATGAAAAAATGGAGGAGATTAATAATAAGTATTTTACTCAAACACTTACCGACCCTAATAAAACTGCACCAGCAAACCCGCCAAAAGAGAAGAAAAAACCTGAAAAACGTTTTTATGTAACTTACACCAAGACAAAAGTAAACCCCGACGGAAGTACTACAATTTATTCAGGGCGTACTTCAGGGACGTATAAAGGCAATGCACCTACACGTGAAGATGCTCAAAAAGCAATAAAGAGAAGGGACGCTAGCCATACAGATTTAAGAAATGACGGATATGGTTCCGCAACATTAGATAAGTATTCAAAGGATTATGCGGCGATAAGGGGTAGAGAGCAGCAGCTAATAGATTTTCATGGCGGTGCACAAAGTGAAGGTGGAAGATCTGGAAACCGGATTAGAGGTGTTGGTAGGGGTAATAAATTAAGAAAGTTATATGACAATGCCTCTACAATAAAGTTTAAAGGGAAATTGCCAAATAACAATCCTGCGGATAAAATTCCATAAGAAATGAAAAAGAAAAAAAGACAAAGAATTAAAGAGGGTGCAATAGTAAGAATAGAGTTATCTGAAGATAGGTTAGCTTTTGGCAGATTATTTCCCGGGGGGCGGATTGGAGTTTACGATTACACCTCCACAATAGAAAAGGAGTATCTTTCTATTGAAGAACTAATAGGGTTTCCGATTTTTTTGTATTGTGTTGTTTATGATGATGTTATTACCAGAGGCATGTTTGATATAATTGGGTTTAAAGAATTAACACAAACTGAAATTGACAAAATGCCTCCAATGTTTATGCAGGATATAATGAATATAGATGATTGTGTAATATTTGATTATAATGGGAACGAAAAGAAAGTTACACCTCAAGAATGTATTGGATTAGAACGTGCAAGTGTTTGGGAAGCCCACGGATTGGTAAAAAGGATAGAAGATTATTATGCAGGGAAAAAGAATTTTAATGTGGAATTAAATAAACCTATATTATCAAAAGAAGACCCACGGTACATGGCAGGGCCTAACTTAAAATGGTCATTTGAAGAAGAAAAGTTTTATAAGACTTAAATTTTCCTCCAATAGTCATAGTATGTGAGATGGTAAAAAATGCAGGGTGCTTGCGAGAATGAGGGGTGGAAAAGTGTGTTGGCTTCTTCCCGCACTTGCAGGACAAGTAGTGCCTGCATATAAAGTTCTTTGAAATAAGAAAACGGCTACGTATATGTGTACCTCAGCAACCGCAGCGACCAGCATGTGTTTTTTGATGATTTTAATGTGAGTATTACCAACAGTAATATACTGGAAGAAAACCATTACTATTCTTATGGATTACGAATAGCGGGCATCAGCAGCAAACGCATAACAGATACTTATGACGGGTTGGCGAAGAATAACCATTTATATAACGATAAAGAGTTGTGGGATGATGCGGATTTAAACTGGTATGATTACGGGTTTAGAAATTATGACCCGCAGATAGGAAGGTTTACACAGTTAGATCCATTAACGGATGATTACCCTACAATGACACCATATCAATATGCAAGTTGTGACCCAATTTTGAATATTGACATTGACGGATTGGAAGGAGGGGCTGCAAATATAGTAAATGATGGTACCACGTTCCTTACCAAAACAGGTCAGGTATTAATAAGGGAAGGAATAGAAGTTGTCATTAAAGCAACGAAAAAAGTAACAGTATCAGCGACTAAAAGTTCCGGCTTCATGAACTTTCTTAAAAAGGCCGCTGATGTAGTAACAGATTTTGTACCCATTGTAGGTAGTATTAAAGATATTTACCAGGGAGTAAGAGATGGAAATGGCTGGCAGGTGGCAGCGGGCATTGGAGGATTGATTTTAGATGTAGCCACATTGGGAACCGCCTCTGTTGTAAAAGGTGCTGCCAAAACAGCCGTGAAACAGGGTATTAAAACCTTTGCCAAACAACAGATAAAAAGCAAGACAGATGACTTGGTACGAACGGTCAAAAACAAAGTTGATGATGTCATCAAAAAGAAGCCACCATGTGGTTGCTTTACCGCAGGAACATTAGTTTTAACTGCTGATGGTTATAAAGAAATACAAACCATACAGGTGGGTGATATTGTATGGGCCTATAATGATACCACCGGCCAACTGGCACAAAAGCGGGTAATAAATGTATTTGAATACGAGAGGGACAGTGTGTACCATATTACCCTTGCCAATGGTACCATCATTAAAGCCACCAGCGACCATCCGTTCTTTATTGGCGGCCGCTGGTTAAAAGTACATGAGTTAAAAGCCGGAGATAACACCGTTCTTTACAATGGAGAAGCCCTTGCCATTACCCATATAGAAATTGTTGCACAGCATACTACAGTTTATAACTTTGAGGTAGAGGATTTTCATACCTATTATGTGAGTGAGCAGAGGGTGCTGGTGCATAATAGTGGGCCTATGCCGTGTGAAGTAAAACCAGGTAATAAAGTTCATGGTAATAGCACACAATCACAGAAGCCCAGAGAAACTTATACTATTAAAGATGAAGACGGAGTGCCATATCATGGGGTGGGAGATGTTGGTGGAAATAGGGCAAACCAGTCCTTAAAAAGGTTACAAAAGGAGAACCCTAATAAAAAATTTAAAATAGAGGATCGTACTCAACACAAGAATAGTTCAGAAGCGTTAAAAGATGAATATAAAAGACAAAAAACATCAAGCGGTGGTAATGGTTCAGGCAAAATGAGAGGACAATATGGCAAAAATTGGTCACCCGGTAGAAACTTATGAGCAGAGTAATGAAAGATAAAATGGAGCGTTTTTTTTATAATCCTGTCTCAAAAGAGTACGAATTCAAATTGAGGTCAGACTTGTTTGAATCAGATTTAAAATATATCAATGAAAATAAAATTGATAATATCCTTTTGACAACTGAGACCTATAAATGGTCTAGCATTGAAGCGTTATTAGAAATTCAGAATCTTAGAACGCTACATTTAGGGATAGGCGCAGTAGAGTTGACAAACTTATATAAGCTTAATGGAATAAAAGTACTTTCAATCGGAGAGGAATGTTTCAATGTAAATCTTGAAGGTTTGGAAAGTTTAGAAAAACTTTATATCTCTTATAGAAAGGGGTTAAAAGGATTAAATAGTTTAATTAATTTAGAAGATTTAGAATTTCGTGAATGTAGAGATAAGAAATTTGACTGGAAAAATGAATTCTCAGGATTGAAAAAGCTAAAACACTTAGAATTAACATTGTGTGCTTTGCCAGCAACATTTGGTTTTTTAGATCAAAATAAAAACTTAGAGACACTAGAGATACATTATTGCAGGTCAGAATTTTCTATAAAGATACTCTCAACATTGCCCAATTTATCTAAATTAATTTTAGCTCAATGCCCAAATATTAAGGATATTGAGAATGTAGAAATGTTGCAATCATTAAAATGGTTACGTATTACTGATGCTGGAGTTATCAAAGACTGTTCATTTATTTCGAAAATGAAAAACCTAGAAGTGTTAATTGTAAATGGAAAGTCTTATTTTGAAAATGGCGATCTGTCATCTGCAATCGGGAAGCTTAAACATTTCGGATTCGATAATAAAAAGCATTATTCGCATAAAGAAGAAGATTTCCCGTCTGTTTTTCGATAAATATTCCATTCCAGCTGACTGAAGAATAAGATATACACAGATTATGGGTCAGAAAGGGTTGTATGCAGGATTTGTGGCACTTGTAATATTCATTTAGTATGGAAACATCTTTAATCAAAGTATAAAAACATTTTAAAACTCAAATACAATTTATGAAACAATTTATTGTTCTTTTTCTTTTTGTATTCGTGCTGGCATCATCAAAGGCCGGTATTATTTCAGTTCCATTCAACAAAATTCAAAACAATGCATCAGTAAGCAGTTTTCAACAGTTTATGAGTACTGTAACTGTTCAAACATTTATAGAGTTAACACCTTCAAAAGTGCAGGAGCTTACCGGTTATAAAATGAAGTTTTTAGAAAAAGCTTATTTTAAGCTGGCACAGAAAAAAGTTAAAAAGCAACTACGCAAAGGAACCATAAAACAAACAGATGCCGTATATGAACAGTTTGCCAAAAGTGAAAATTTTAACTGGGGTACATTTGCCCTTTGTGCATTGCTTGGCCCCATTGGAATACTCATTGTATATCTATCCAATTATGATGACAGAGAAGTGGCCCGCAGGAGTGCATGGAGAGGATTGCTTACATGGGCAGGTATTGTGGCGATGGTGGCTTATTTGCTTTCCGTTTAATTCTACATGTTTTGAGAACAAAACACCTGCTTTAATGGTTTATGTTAGTATTGTTAAATCCGTAACTAAATTATTACTTATTTACAGGTGCATTTATGTTTGCTAACATGAGCCATCCATATAACTTAAGTTTGAAAAGGGCAGCAGGGTTCCTTGTTTTTATTTGCCTGTTCTTTAATGCAGGTGCGCAGGTGTTTAAAACTGCACCCAACGGTAACAGGTATTATGAAAAGGATGGCCGTTATATTTTTCCCGGTAACAGAACTATTTTTATTGACACAGTAAGAGCCGGTGTTACTGCTGCTAAAAACCGGGCCGGGTTTCGTTTGCCTGCAACACAGAACACGGCAAATTCAGAATCATACCAAGTAAATAGGCCAGATGCCACTATTGTTTTAAACATTACTACCACCAGGCCCACCTGCGGCTATGGCAGTGGTAGTATTATTGTAGAAGCTGCCAATGGAGTGCTCCCTTATACTTATTTTTTAACCGATGTATTTAATTATACAAGACAGCAAAACACAGGAAACTTTCCGGTAGTGGGTGCAGGTACTTACACGGTTAAGGTAAAAGATGCCATTGGGGATAGCGCTGTAACGACTGTTACATTAACTGATATTTTGCCAGGCCCTGTATTCCTAAGGGTTGTTGGATTGCCCATAAGCCCAACAAATTGTACAGCAAATAATGGAAGTGTTACTGTAGAAGCGTCTGATGGAACACCCCCCTATAAGTACAGTTTAGATTTGGTAAACTTTCAAACAAGTGGTGTTTTCAATAATTTGTATCCGGGGGTGTATAATTTCTATGTAAAAGATGCGAATGGCTGCATTAATGTATATCCCGCAACGTGGTTTTTATTTGGTAATGGCATATGTGTTGGCGGCGGCGGTAATTTTGGAGGCTATGTCTGTGGAAATAATGCGAACCCGCAGTTTACCGCTACGGGGCCTAACGGACCATACCAATATTCAATGGATGGAATTAACTATCAACCCACAGGGCAATTTTATAATGTGGGTACAGGCGTGCATAGATTTTATATTAAGGATGCAAACGGGTTTGTTTCTATTTTAGCTTTCAATATAGCAGAGTTTTGTGAAGTTACAATTGATCTTGTGACTACTGCCGCTTCCTGTTTATCCAATAATGGTGCATTGGAAGTTACTGCCAGTAATGGCACGCCGCCTTACAGTTATACCATTGATGGTATCAACTTTCAAAGCAGTAATATTTTTCCAAACCTTGCACCGGGTAATTATTTTGTTACGGTAAGAGATAAAAATGGTATAAAAAGTTCAGTGCCCGCTACAGTATTTGACCGGTGCCCCATTGTACAAACAGTTACAACTAAAGAAACCTGTGTTTTGAATGATGGCACTATTACGGCAGGCGGCTTCAGAGGTACGGAGCCGTATCAATTTTCCCTTGATGGTGTAAATTTTCAAAACAATGTAACGTTTACAGGATTGAAAGCGGGCACTTACACGGTTACCATTAAAGACGCACTTGGTTTTACAGGTACTAATACTGCTGTTGTTGGGTATAATTGCCTGCAATTAAGTTTAACTTCAGTAAACACAACATGCGGTAATAATAATGGCAGTATTACTGCTGTGGCTTCTACAGGAACACCTCCTTATCAGTACTCCATTAATGGTGGCGGTTTTAGTACTGTGAGTGTGTTTAATAACTTAGCCCCGGGTACTTATACAGTAAAAGCTAAAGATGCAGTTGGAAGCACGGATTCAAAAACAGTAACCATTATTGCGTTGCCTGTACCTGTTTTAGTAATTGATACACTTGGTACTTCCTGTGCAGGTAATGACGGAAGGGTTGTACTTTCAGTAACAGGCGGTGCGGTTCCTTTTTTATACAGCTTTAATGGTGTGAATTACAGCAGTATAAACCTGCTGCAAAACGTAAGGGCAGACTCAGTCATTACAGCTTATGTAAAAGATGGCAACGGTTGTGTGAGCAGCAAAACATTTACAGTTTCAAAACATTGCCCTGTTGTAACGATTACAAGCCGCCCTGAAGTGTGTAATACAAAAGATGGCTTTATAACCATTACGCCACCTGTGGAATACGCTCCTTATACCTATTCTCTCAACGGGATTACTTTTCAAAACAGTGTTGTTTTTAATGGCCTTGCAGCAGGTGACTATACCGTTTACCTGAAAGATGTAACAGGTGTGGTGAATAAGGTTGCTATTACTGTTGCCCGAAGTTGTACGGTTGCAACTGCAACAACGGTGAATGAAACATGCAGTAACAGTAACGGGTCAATTACAATAACTGCAAGTAATGGAACAGCTCCTTATCTTTTTTCAATTGACAATATTAATTTTCAAAGCAGCAATGTGTTTAGCAATCTTAAACAGGGAACGTATAACATTATTGTGAGGGATGCGTTGCTTACAAATTTTCCGCTAACGGTTACCCTTACCAATATACCTGCGCCTGGTTTAAATACCATTGCAACTCCTGTAAACTGCTCGAATAACAATGGGATGGTAGAATTAAATGCATCAGGAGGTGTGGCTCCTTATCGGTTTAGTT
Source organism: Chitinophagaceae bacterium (assembly GCA_019747705.1). Lineage (GTDB taxonomy): Bacteria > Bacteroidota > Bacteroidia > Chitinophagales > Chitinophagaceae > Lacibacter. Next base: position 15,011 of record JAIEQM010000087.1, read on the forward strand.
TAGACAATATAAGTTTTGTAAACAACAATGTCTTCAGCGGGCTTACAAAAGGCGACTATACTGTATATGTAAAAGATGCCAATGGATGTACGGCACAAAAAACGGTAACAGTTGCGCTTGTAAGTGATTTAACGTTATCTACTGTACCCAGGGTAACAGTGTGTGAAGGCAAGCAGGTGCAACTTACTGCCAATTCTAACGGAACAAAATTTAAATGGACACCTTCTTTTACCTTAAGCAATGATTCCATACTCAACCCTTTTGCTTTAACTAATGTTACTACTAAATATTATATGCAGGCTGCAAAAGGCATTTGTGTTGCTACCGATTCGGCAGAAGTTATTGTAAATGCAGCTCCTGTTGCAATTGCTGAAGGGGCAGCTACTATTTGTTTTGGACAAAGTACAAAGCTAAAAGGAAGCGGAGGTGATAAGTATATGTGGAGCCCGGTTACTTATCTTGATAACCCTCTAAGCGGAGAACCGGTGGTAAAAAATCCTCAAAAAACAATTCAATACAATTTAAAAGTAACGGATGTGCTGGGCTGTACTTCTTTAAACACAGCAGGTGTAACCATTACTGTTAAGCCCCCTTCAAAATTATTTGCCGGCAATGATACAGCAATAACCAAAAGAGAACCTTTGCCTCTTTTTGCAAAGGATGTAAATAATACCGGGTTTGTGTTTTTTGAATGGAAGCCTGCTACGGGATTGGATAACCCTGGCATTCAAAACCCTACCGTAAGTTTAGACCGGAGTATCACTTACTTTGTAACTGCTGTTTCGCGGGAAGGATGTAAAGGTTTTGATACTATAAAAATTTCAGTATTTGACAAGCCTGAAATTTTTGTGCCATCAGGCTTTACACCTAATAATGATGGCTTAAATGATGTGCTGAAACCTATACCGGTAGGCATTAAACATTTTCATTTTTTTAAAGTATTTAACCGTTGGGGTGAAATGGTTTTTTACAGTAACAATTACAGTAACGGATGGAATGGGGTTTACAAAAGCACAGAACAGGCAAGCGGTTCTTTTACATGGAGTGCTGCGGGAACTGATTACAAAGGAAATGTAATAAAGAGAAGCGGTACTGTTTTATTAATACGATAATTTTTCAGAAGAAATAAATATTCATACAGATGCCAAGAGTTTTTTTTACAGTGTTTATAGCAGTTGCTTTTACAGCGTGCAGGTTTCTTTCAGACGATACTACAAAAAGTGAAAACTCTTTAAAGGGGAAAGCAGGGTACAAACTTTTTTTGAATCCTGACAGCGGAAGTGTGTACCGGTTTGCTGTTTCAAATAAAACAATTACAGAAACCGAGGTAAATGGAGAGCAGATAATGAAAGAGAATAACAGTGAAATGCAAAT
>JAIEQM010000127.1 GCA_019747705.1 Chitinophagaceae bacterium
GGCTGCTCTGTGGCTGGGATGAAAAATTTCTATCCAAAGTTGTTTTTAAAGAAATTTAGATGCGTTTGCCCTGCGGGCAATGTCATTAAGTTAAGCGTCACCTCGACCGTAGGGAGAGGTCTCATAAAATTTGTTACGCTTGAAGTTTGGGAGATTTCTCCTTACGTCGAAATGACGAAACACTTAACTTAATGACATTGCCTAACGGGGGTACCAACTGGTGGAACACTTTAGAAGTTACAGGATCAACTGCCGGGCAGGCCTGTTGGAGTTATGCGGGTACAGGCATTGCAAATGCAAATTATGACGGAAACAATACACCAACTGTTGTTACACCTGTTGGCAGTGGGTTACTTGCAAACGGACCAAGTACTGTTATTATAAGGGGTTTACCTATAGGCATAACAAACTTAAGGGTAAGGATTACAATGGATAATTCCAATGACAATGAACGATGGGTAATAGATGATGTGCAGTTAATCAGAACTTCAAATGGCCCTTTGGTTGTAAATTTTGATAACGTAAACGCCAAAAAAATTGCCGGTACAGGAGTGGTTGTAAACTGGAGCAATTTAACGGAGAGTGAAGTTAATTTTTACGAAGTTGAACGCAGTGCTGATGGTAAAAACTTTACCGCTATTGCAAAAGTTCAACCTAAAGCAAATGACTACAGTGCACAAACTTATAGTTTTACTGATGCAACTGCTGTTGGAAATGCTTATTACCGAATAAAGGCGGTTGAATTAAACGGTACTGTTAAAAACAGTATTATACTTAAAGTATCAGGATCAAATGCAAAAGCAATATTTAGTGTTTATCCCAACCCTGTTCAAAATAAAGTTGTTGCAGTTCAGTGCAGTAATGTTGACGCAGGGGTTTACACCTTTTCAATATTTAATTCCACCGGCCAGCAGGTATTTGTAAAAACAATGTCATTACAGCAGGGTGTACTAAGCCAAAGCCTGGAATTACCGGCATCATTAAAAACGGGTATTTATATGTTAAGAATTGAAGGAGTGGGCATAAAATCAGTTACAACACTGGTAATACAATAATTAAAAAATTACTGAAACCTAAAATAAATAAGCGGATCCATTTTTGGATCCGCTTATTTAATGAATGTATGTTTTATCATCTTAGCCTGTCCATACTTTTAATCAGTTGCTCATCTTTCCTGATGCCCATCCATGCAAGGATGAAAAATACAGGAATAAGAAATGTGACAACAGAAGTAAGGGCAAAAGTTCCTTCTGAAAATTTCCCGAGTTGCAAAATATAAAATATAATTACTCCCAATTGAAGCAACAATCCAAGTAATACAACCTGCATCTGCTGCTTTCTCTTTTTAAACAGGAATAATGCAAATAACGAAACCAGGCCAACGGCAACTGCAAGTATGAGCAACAGAAAATGTGACTGACCATTCAGTACCGTAAATACATTATCCTTTATTCCGCTGTAAAAAGAAAACTTTAATGTGGCCAGTGAAGCTGCGGCCGCCAGCAATAACCATAAAGATTGAATACGTTGTATCATAAAAAAGAGAATTGAAGAACAAATCTATCAATTCTCTGCAAACCGGGCTTATTTGGTTTCTCTTAATTTAACTTGGTAAATTTATATGTCTGAACATTTCCGTTGCTGATATAACGTACATAATAGGCGCCTGCTGTAAACCTGCTCACATTTAACTGCATGATGCGTTGCACGGTATTCGTTTGATAAACAATTCTTCCTCCGGCATCTGTAATTTGTAAACTTGATCCGGGAAGAGGGTCTGTTTCAAGCTGCACATTTAAAACATCCAGCGTTGGTATGGGATAAAGCTTCACGAAAGACGGGTTGTTAAACTGCAATCGCTTAATATCTGTATAAGCAAAACTGCCTGTTTTATCATTGATACGTATGCGGTAATAATTCCATCCCTGCAGGGGTGAAGCATCGGTAAAGCTGTAACTGAATGCAGAGGCAGTTTGTTTGGATGAAATCTTTCCAACCGATGAAAAACGTATTCCGTCAGTACTTCGTTCAACGGAGTAATCACTCACCTCCAAATCATTTTCAATAGCCCAGTCAATTATTGCAGCATTATTCACCGCAGCAGCACGCCAGTTGATTGCAGTAACGGGTAATACATTGTTGGGAATACGTGTAGCCAGCGTAAAACGGAAATCTCCGGTTGGTGGTGTGAAGCTTCCTACTGTAACATTTGAAGTTACCCACCCAAAACTGGCATTGCCACTTATGTTGTTGGGTAATGAGGTATTGAACTCAGGTTCCCAGCGAAAACCTCCGTTGTTCCTGTAATGTGCAATGATGATTGATTGCCAATCAGCAGGATTGGCGCTGATAACACTGGAAGCACGCCATGATAAGCTTAGCACAGCATCATCATTTAATGAGCCGCCCGGCGCATCGGATGTGAGTTCCCAATATTCAAGGGAGCTTATGTGATCAATAGGCGGGTTCAGGCGGTTGTTAGGGTCAAAAGGAATTGCCCTGAAATATTCGCCCGTATAGCGTGCACTATTAGCATTGATTTTGTTGAACCTTACAGGGGCATAAAAAATATTACTGCCTGCAACTTTACCTATTGGCATCAGGTAATCCTGTGAAGCAATATTGGTAAAACGCTCCAGCCTTCCGTTGATAAAGCTTGCAAAAGAATTGGTTGATTGTATGGCATTAGTGGCGCCATTGCTCACATATACTTTATTGGCTCCGGTGGTGAACATACCACCGTTGAGAAAAAGATTATCCCTTACTTCAATATCGCTTCCTAAAGAAATGCCGGTAGCGCCATTCATGGTGAGGTCATAAAACCTTGCGGGTCCTGTAATGGTTTGCAGTCCCGAAGCGCTGAAAAATACGCTGCCTGTGCTGGTGGCATCATAAGCCCCCGCAGCAGTGGCATCATTCCAGTTACTGGCCGGGCCGGAGGGATTGGTAAGAATATCAACTCTCCCATTATCAATAAAATTTGAAGTGCCTGTAAAAGAGATGCCCCCCAGTATTACCAGCCGGGTGCCGGTTGAACTGTTAAGCCTCACGTTGCCAGAAGCAGTAACTACTGCCTGTGCAAATATTGAATTAACAATTCCTGAAATCATTAAAAAACATAGCGTCTTTTTCATGCCAATTCCTTTTCAACAGTTAATATAAATCGGTTTTCTTCGAAAGGATTTGGGTATTTAGCCAACGGCAGCTTTTAGTTAGTCAGCAGCCTGTTTTTCAGAAATGTAAATTTATCTAACGGTGAGTAAAGGACATATCCCCATTTTGGGTGATTTTTCAAGTATAAGCACAAAAAAACCATCCGCAAGGATGGTTGGATTGCTTGCAATATGTTTTTTATCCCAGCTCCGGGTACAGAGGAAACTTGTTCATAAACATTTTTACATCACTTTTCACTGATTCAATTACTCCCGCATCATCGGCATTCATAAGCACTTTATCAATCATTTCCACTACAGTATCCATATCTGCTTCTTTTAACCCACGTGTGGTAACAGCAGGTACTCCCACACGAATACCACTGGTTACAAACGGACTTTTATCATCCTGTGGTACTGAATTTTTATTGAGGGTGATATGTGCTTTATCCAATGTTTCCTGTGCTTTTTTACCCGTGATGTTTTTGTTGCGGAGATCAATGAGCATTAAATGATTATCAGTACCGTTGCTGATAAGATTATATCCTTTGCTCACAAATGCTTTGGCCATGGCCTGTGCATTACTGATGACCTGCTGACCATATGCTTTAAAATCTTCACTCAGTATTTCACCAAAAGCAACGGCCTTGGCAGCAATTACATGTTCTAATGGTCCGCCCTGCATACCGGGGAATACGGCTAAATCTAACATGGAGCTCATCAATCTTAAATTGCCTTTGGGATCTTTCACTCCATAAGGGTTTTCAAAATCATGACGCAGCATGATGATACCGCCCCTTGGCCCACGCAATGTTTTATGTGTTGTGGATGTAACAATATGGCAATGATCAAACGGATCATTGAGTAAACCACTTGCAATCAATCCTGCAGGGTGTGCAATATCTGCCAATACCAATGCGCCAATTTCATCAGCCACTGCACGGATGCGTTTGTAATCCCAATCACGGCTGTAAGCGCTGGCGCCGCATATGATCATCTTTGGTTTTTCAGTTCTTGCTTTTTCTTCTAATTGCTCATAATCTACAAGTCCATCTTTGGTAACACCATAATGAACAGCACGGTAATTTTTTCCACTGAAGTTGGCGGGGCTGCCGTGAGTTAGATGTCCACCCATGCTCAAATCCAATCCTAAAATGGTATCGCCGGGTTTTAAACAGGCCATGAACACAGCTGTGTTTGCCTGTGCTCCGCTGTGGGGTTGTACATTGGCCCAGCCGGCGTTGAACACTTGTTTCAAGCGCTCAATGGCCAGCGTTTCAATTTGATCTACAATTTCACAACCACCATAATAACGTTTGCCGGGATAACCTTCAGCATATTTATTGGTGAGGCTGGTGCCCATGGCTTCCATTACCTGGAGCGATGTAAAATTTTCTGATGCGATGAGTTCAATGCCATTACGCTGGCGTTGGAGTTCCTGGTTAATGAGATCGAAGATGATTGAGTCTTTGTGCATGAGGTAAGAATGGTTATTGAGTTGTTTGTTATTGAGTTATTGTTAAGCAACAGCACCTCTATCTCCTTCTCTTTCTCACCTCATCCGCCTTTGGCGCCTTCTCCTGCAGGAGAAGGAAAATGGAAATGAAGTTTAATTTAGAAAGAGCGGCGCTGTTTCTCACTTTTAATCTTTTTGTTCTTCCACTTGAGCTTTTTACTATGGTCATCACATATCAACCATTACAAAAAAATGATACTGGTTAAATAAGTGTGGCTTGTGTGTTGATGGCCTTCTCCTCAAGGAGAAGGTCGGGATGAGGCGATGCCGAATAAACTTCAGGCAGTACAAGAGTGCGACGCAACGGAAGATACATAGATGCACATCAGCCCGTAACACAATTATTCCCCTCCCGGCCAACGGCCGCAAAATTAAGGCGCTAAACAATGAGGCGCTGCTTTTGTTATAAACAGGTTCTTTACAAATTATGTAACATGCCGCTTTTGGATATCTTTTAAAGTGAAGTTTCATTTATGGCGGCATCATACATCGTTCAACGCCCGGAGTACTTTAACAGGTTTAAACCATATTTCATTTTGGTATGAGAGGCGTTTCTATAAAAAGTGCTACTTTAGCCGCCCCTGATTGTACCAAAATATTGAAATGAAGGCAATTATTCCTGTGGCCGGTGCAGGTACCAAACTGCGGCCGCATACATATACGCAACCCAAGGCTTTAATTCCCATTGCAGGTAAAACCGTGCTCAGCATTATTGTGGATCAGCTAAGTGATGCAGGCATCACTGATTTTGTTTTTGTGGTGGGCTACCTTGGCGATAAAATTCAGGATTACGTAAAGGAAACATTCACCGGTATTAATGCACAGTTTGTGCAGCAGGGTGAGCGGGAAGGGTTGGGCCATGCAGTATTGCTTACCCAAGAAATGGTGGGTACTGATGAAGTGATCATTGTGCTGGGCGATACCATTTGTGAGTATGATGTAAAAGAATTGCTGCAGCATCCCGGCTCTTTATTGGGAATAAAAAAAGTGGATGATCCCCGCAGCTTTGGTGTGGCCGAAATGGAAGATGATGGCACCATTTCCAAAGTGGTGGAAAAACCGCAGATACCCAAGAGCAATATGGCGCTGGTGGGCATTTATAAAATCAAAGAGACAGCAATGCTGTATGATTGCCTGCAAACCAATTACCGTGATGGTGTAAAAAACCGTGACGAATACAGTTTAACCGATGCATTGGAATGCATGATTGGCCAGGGTGCAAAGTTCAGCAGTTTTAAAGTGCTCAACTGGTTTGACTGCGGCAACAAAGAAAGCCTGCTGGAAAGTAATGCTACGCTGCTTAAAAAATTCGGCACCAGTATTTCAACCGATCACCGTTTTGAAAATGTAATAGTGGTGGAACCGGTGAGTATTGGTAAGAATTGCGAAATCAAAAACTCCATTATTGGCCCCAATGTGGCAGTGGGGGATAATACCACGATCAACTATTCCATTATTAAAGAAAGCATTATTGGCAGCTATGCTGATTTGTTTGATATTGTACTGGAAGAAAGTTTGATTGGAAGTGATACAGAAGTAAAAGGCGAAACAAGAAGTTTGAATATTGGCGATAATACGGAGATTGATTTGGGGTAGTTGTTTGTTGTTTGAAGTTTTTTGTTTTGGGTTGCAGAGTGAAGTACTACTATTGGGCTGCTGTTGCGTCGCATGCAGACGCTTTCGGTCTGCATCCCGGCATTTATCGCCGGGACTCTTTTACGCATTGAATTCTATTGAGCAGCTTCCTTTTTTTATTTTTCATTACTTGTTTCATTTAACTCCGTAAACACTTCAATAAAGCGATTTTTATTCGGGTTGTCTTTGTGAATTAAGATGGCATTATAAATATCAAAGTTGGGTATAACAATATGCCCGTCAACTTTAATGATTGTTCCGTCATCATATTTTCTGAACCAAATATCAAATTTCCTTTTTCGCAGTAACTCCCGTCCATCGCTGTTATCGCATACATATACCACTGCCTCTTCAAGTTTTGAAAGAAAGGATTTAAGAATTTCAACAATAGTTAATCCTGTTCGTTCGTCTAAAGCTACATTATGCTTATTCTTACCAAGTACTTCTAAGTTTACTGAATAAATGGAGTCGGCTACTTCCTTAAAATCTTTAAAGTAATCAGCATAGGAAATAAAAAAGCAGGCATAACTTATGCCTGCGGTTGTTGTAAACTCAAAATAATTTTTCTTAACTATCGAAAATTTATAAGGTTGCAAAACGGTAGCCTTTGTTTTTCAGTTCTTCAATTGTGCCGCCATTTTTAAAATGCAGGTTAATGGCTTTTTTATCTTCAAGCATTTTAATAAAAATAGCTGCCCCTTTGGGAACTGCCTTTTTCTTCCTTTTTTTTATTACTGTTTGCATGAAGACTTATTTTATGCAATTTACTGATTTTTATTTTTAATAAACAGCAAGACTAAAAAGTTCGTCATCATGCAATTAAATAAATTATAAAACACACCAATGGGTGGGTTTAATTTTTCATTTATCTTGCCTCACTGAAAATAATCAATATGTCTTTATCTTTCTCCAACCGCATCACTCAACTATTTCAAATTGAAAAACCCATCATCCAGGCCGGTATGATCTGGGCCAGTGGCTGGCGATTGGCAAGTGCAGTAAGCAATGCAGGCGGCCTTGGTATCATCGGCAGCGGCAGTATGTATCCTGAAGTATTGAAAGAACATATTCAAAAATGCAAAGCGGCAACAACGAAACCTTTTGCAGTAAATGTACCCATGCTCTATCCTGATATTGAAAAACACATCCGCACCATAGTAGAAGAAGGAGTGAAGATTGTTTTTACCAGCGCAGGCAATCCGAAACTCTTAACACCGATATTAAGATCACAAGGCATTACAGTAGTACATGTTGTGAGCAGCAGCAAGTTTGCACAAAAAGCACAGGAAGCAGGTTGTGATGCGGTGGTGGCAGAAGGGTTTGAAGCGGGTGGTCACAATGGAAGAGAAGAAACAACAACAATGGTGTTGATACCTGCTGTAAAGAAAGCCGTAAGCATTCCCGTAATTGCAGCCGGTGGTATTGCCACAGGCCGGCAAATGCTGGCGGCTATGGTGCTGGGCGCAGAGGGTGTGCAGATTGGAAGCCGTTATGTAGCAAGCGAAGAAGCATCATCGCACATCAACTTTAAAAATTTAGTAATCAACAGTAAGGAAGGTGATACCAAACTCATGCTCAAACAACTGGCACCTGTGCGTATGATGAAGAATAAATTTTTTGAAGAAGTGCAGGCGGCTGAAGACCGTGGCGCTACCAAAGAAGAATTAATGGAACTGCTGGGCCGTGCCCGTGCTAAAAAAGGAATGTTTGAAGGCGAGTTGGAACAGGGTGAACTGGAAATAGGACAGGTGAGCAGTTTGCTGGATGATATTTTGCCCGCTGCTGCCATCACCCAAAATATCTGGAATGAGTTTGAAGCCGCTTTGAAAAATCCTATGGGTTCATAACAACTCATTTTATATTGCTGACCAGTTTTTGAAGGCCCTTAACAAAAAAATGATGCAGAAGTATGCAACATTTCCAATTTTACGACTACTTTCGTATAAATGGTTTCTCTCATTTTAGCGAACCATTCATCCATTTGTCTGTTATTGGACAGGTTGTAATGAGAAAAGAATCTAACTTTAAGCTGTTCAAAATCTAAAACTGTTGTTATGAAATGAGCCATAAAATTCTATTCATTTTTATACCAACCGATAATGAATATTTTTTATGGTGAATAACATAGCTTGCCCCGCAAAAAAGCGGGGTGGCAAAAATTTAAAATAAAAAATAAGCACATGAAAAAGATGTTACTGCTGGCTGCGTTTGTTACAGGTTTTTCTTTTTTAACCAAGGCAGGTACAGGCGCCGAAACCGGAACCGTTCAGGGAACCATTATTGATGCAGAAACCAAAAAGCCGGTAGCCAACACCATTTTCTCTGCTGCCATTAACAAAGCATCTTTTCAAAAAGAATTTCAAACCGATGCTTATGGGAACTTTAAAGTAAACGTTCCGGTGGGTGAGCATACATTAATTATTGATAAGCTGGGTTATAAAGCGGTGAAGAAAGAAAACATTATTGTTCGTGAAGGAGTGATTATCAAAATGAATCTTGAAGTAACGGAAGCAGAGGAAGAATTTCAACACCCGTTTATGACACCCATTACCATTCACTCATTTTAATTTCAAAGTATTCAAATAATAAAAAATCCCTCAGCAGTAACTGAGGGATTTTTTATTAATGAGATGTTTATGCTTTTCTGAAGGCCCATTTCAACATTTCCTTCCAGCTTGCTTTTTTACCATACATTAAAATACCGGTGCGGTAAATTTTGGCGCTGAGCCAGGTGGTGAATAAAAACCCGCCAATGAGCAATAACATTGACAATGCCAGTTGCCAGTAAGGAACACTCTCCGGTACGCCGCCGGCAACTCTTGCCATCATAACAATAGGAGATGTAAACGGAATAATGCTTCCCCAAAATGCCAATGGTCCTGATGGATTTTCAATGGTAGAACTAAGCATGATAAAACCAAAGATAATGGGCATGGTAATGGGTAGCATTAATGATTGGGCCTCCTGCGGGTCTTCATTAATTACACTGCCTACTGCTGCAAACAAGGCAGCATAAAATAAATAACCACCCAAAAAGTAAAACAGGAACATACTGATAATGGCAAACCAGTTTACTGATGAAATGTCAATACCTGTGCTGCCCTGTATTAAAGTTGTCATATCTCTGCCTTGTTGCATGGCGCCGGGCATGCTTTGATTGGCCTGTTGTACATTCTGCAATGTATCAGCAGGTAAAATCAAAGGAAGCACACTGCTGAGTATCATAATAAGAGTAATCCACAACAATAATTGTGTTAAACCCACTGCTGCAATACCGATGATTTTTCCCAGCATCAGTTGAAAAGGTTTTACACTGCTCACCATTACTTCAGCAATGCGGTTCATCTTTTCTTCCATTACACCACGCATTACAGATGCGCCATAAATAAACAGCGTAATATAAATAATGATGCCGCTGATGAAACCGATGATGGATGAAAGTTTTTTGTTGCCTTCTTTCAACTCAGTACCTTTTACTTTATAAGAACGGAAATTCAGCAGTTCTTCGTTTGCACTTTCTTTACGGATGGAGTCAATAATGCCACGGCTCACTCCTTTTTCAAGAAGGAGTTTTTCTTCATTTACTTTTTGCAGTTGTTTTTTTACAGCGCCGTCTGTACCAAGCCCCAAATCTTTTTCGGAGTACAAACGTGCAGAATCCGGTACTGCTTTGTTATGTGAATAGATTACGAGCAATCCATCATAGCCTTTTGATTTGTAGTTGCCCAGGCTGATATCATCAGGATAAGCAAATGCTGCCGAAGCGCTGCTGTCCATTTTGTTTTTATACAACCCGCTTTCGTCTTTTACTGCAACACTGTACTGCTTTAATGATTTGGCGCCGAGGTAAGCAGAACCAAAAATGAATAACAGCATTACAATAGGAAGCAGAAAAGTAGAAAGCAAAAATGTTTTATTGCGCACACGGGTTAGGTATTCCCGTTTGATAATGATAAATATCTTGTTCATGTAAAATGTGTTTAAGCAGTAATGGTTTCAAATTGACGTGCAGTGGGCGTGCCTTCCACCAAATGAATAAAAATTTCATTGAGTGAAGGAAGGATTTCATTAAAAGCTGCAATCTGTTTGCCCTGGTTCATAAAATGTTTCAGCACATCGTTGGACGTATAGCCTTCATGAATTTTCACCACCATTTCATTTCCATCACGGTGTACAATATGAAAGGAGGGGTGTTCATATTGTGCATGATCTTCATTCAACGCCACATTAAAAATATTTTCTTTGAACTGCTGTTTAATTTCTTTTACAGTGCCGTCTAAAATTTTGCGCCCTTTGTTTACTAAGATGATATGGTCGCAAATTTCTTCTACCTGCTCCATACGGTGTGTACTGAAGATGATAGAAGTTCCTTTTTGCGCCAGTGCATAAATTTCATCTTTAATCAAGTTGCTGTTTACGGGATCGAGACCGCTGAAAGGTTCATCTAATATGACCAGTTTCGGTTCGTGCAGTACGGTTGTTACAAACTGCAGCTTTTGTCCCATCCCTTTTGAAAGGTCTTCTACTTTTTTGTTCCACCAGCTTCCCATTTCAAATTTTTCAAACCATTCTTTTACTTTGGTAAAGGCATCCTGTTTGCTCAACCCTTTTAGCTGGGCTAAGTACATGGCCTGTTCACCCACTTTCATTTTTTTGTAAAGACCACGCTCTTCGGGCATGTATCCAATTTCAATCACATCATTTACGGGGTCAAACTTTTTTCCATTGAGCAGGATATTGCCTGCATCAGGGTAAAAAATTCCGGTAATCATTCTTATTAAAGTGGTTTTGCCGGCGCCATTGGGGCCCAGCAGTCCAAATATGGAACCCTGTTCCAAAGTAAAGCTGATATCATCCACAGCTTTTTGTGAAGCGAAGTATTTCTTCAGGTTTTGAACTTCTAAAATTGTACTCATACGGTTGATTAGTGGAGCAGTTTTAAAATTTGTTACAAAGTAATAGATAAATCATTAGCGACTGAGGTATTCATTTTTTTTTTGTAATGAAAGATTAGGATGAAATGCTGTTCATTATAAAAAATTAATTGAAAATAGAAGTCATTCTTGAAAAGCTGGGGCTGTGTTTGGGTTTCCTCCCCCTTGGGGGGAGTTAGAGGGGGCTGCTGATGGCAGCTGCAGCCATTACTGCTACTTTTTCGCCATCCATAGCTGCACTTACAATGCCTCCGGCGTAGCCTGCACCTTCTGCACACGGGTATAAATTTTTTATTTGCGGATGCTGCAATGTTTCTGCATTACGTGGAATACGAACAGGGGAGGAGGTTCTGGATTCTGTTGCAACGGCTACTGCTTCATTGGTAAAATAACCCCTCATTTTTTTGCCAAAAGCATGAAAGCCTGAACGCAAACTTTCAAAGATGAATGGCGGAAGCACTTCATGTAAACCCACAGATTGCAAACCCGGAACATAAGAACAGGGTGGAAGCGAAGCGGATATTTTCTTTTCAAACAAATCCACCATGCGTTGAGCGGGCGCAACAAATTTTCCGCCACCTGCTTCATAGGCTTTTTCTTCAATTGCTTTTTGAAAATACATCATCAGCAATGGATGATTCTCCAAATTTTCGCTTTTCACTTTTGAATTTTGACTTTTTAAATATTGCACAGCATCTTTCTGCTCCACACTCACCACCATTCCACTATTGGCAAAAGGATTATTCCGTTTGGAAGGACTCCATCCATTCACCACCAATTCACCTGCAGCAGTTGAAGCCGGAGCGATGATACCACCGGGGCACATGCAAAAACTAAAAACTCCTTTTCCGTTTACCTGTTCAACCAAACTGTAAGATGCCGGCGGCAGATATTCGCCACGTGTGCTGCAGTGATATTGTATGGAATCAATAATTTGTTGCGGATGTTCAATACGCACACCCAATGCAAAAGGCTTGGCTTCAATCAATATTTGGTTTTGATGTAAAAGTTCAAACACATCTCTTGCACTGTGGCCGGTGGCAAGGATTACTGCATCCGCTTTTAAAGCAGATTGATGATGTACTTCAATTCCTTTCAGTTCGTTTCTGTCAATAATAAAATTGGTGAGCTTTGTTTCAAAATGCACTTCACCCCCGCATTGCAGAATATGTTCCCGCATAGCGGTAATAATGTGCGGTAGTTTATTAGTGCCAATATGCGGGTGCGACTGGTATAAAATTTTTTCTTCAGCACCAAAATGATGAAACAGTTCTAATATGCGATTAATATTGCCACGCTTGTTACTTCTTGTATAAAGTTTTCCATCACTGTAAGTTCCGGCGCCACCTTCGCCAAAGCAATAATTGCTTTCAGGGTTAATGATGCCTTCTTTATTTAATACAGCTAAATCCCTTCTTCTGCTGCGTACATCTTTTCCCCTTTCAACAAGAATGGGTTTAATTCCCAGTTCAGTTAATTTAAGTGCAGCAAATAAACCGGCAGGCCCTGCTCCAACAATTAAAACAGTTTTGGATGAGTGATGCACTTCTTTCCATTCAAATGCAATAGTTTTTCTGGGTGTGATGGGTTCATCAATAAACACTTCTGCTGTTATATTTACCCAGGGCTGTTTGCTGCGTGCATCAACAGATTGTTTTAAAATATGAATACCATTAATTGATGCGGGTTTGATTGCTTTCAATGAAGCAATATGGCTGATGATAGATTCATCGCCGGCCGCCTCCTGCGGCAAAAGTTTTAATTGTAGTATTTGTGGCATGTGTCAAGTATTGAACCTGAAAACATTGAGGCGGTAAAGATAGGGTGGCGGCAGTGTTTTGCCTTAATTTTCTTAATGAAAAAGAAACAACTATTCAGTTTTAAACAGCAAAAATGGATATTGACATAAAATAAACTGTTTCAGTAAAATTTAATTATAAAAGCTGCTTACTGCCTCCACGCTGGTACTATAATTGCTGATATAAAACATGTTTTTTCTTTCTCCGAAACCGAATGGTATTGCAATAAAAAAAATATATCCTAAAGTATTCTTTTCTGAAACGAAATACACTAACTTCAATTTTCCACAACTAACTATGCCCAAAGTTCGTTTTGTCTTCCTGTTGAGTGCAGTATTCTGTTTGCTTGTTAGCTGCAACCCTGTTTACCAGGCAGCCACAGTTAAGTATAATGGTTATAAGATTATGAACATGCGTACTGATTCATCAGTACAAAATTTTCTGAAACCCTATAGCGACAGTATGAACAGCAGTATGAATGTGGTGCTGGCAACCCTGGAAACCGATCTGGAAAAAAGACAGCCGGAGTGCACGCTTGGAAATTTTATGGCTGATGCCATATTTGCAATGGCAGAAAAAAAATATGGTGAAAAACCCGATGCCGCATTTATGAATTTTGGCGGCATTCGTTTGCCATCAGTAAGTGCTGGATTGATTACACGTGGAAAAATTTATGAACTTTTTCCCTTTGATAATATTCTGCTTCTTGTAAAAATAAAAGGTGATGTGCTGCAGCAGTTCCTGAATCATATCAGTGCCCGTGGCGGCTGGCCCGTTGCGGGAATGACGATGCAGATTAAAAATAAAAAAGCAGTGAACGTAATCATAGGCGGCGTACCTGTTGATATGAATAAAGAATACAAAATTGCCATTGGTGATTATACCGCCAATGGTGGTGATGATGCAGCCATGCTTAAAGGATTGCCGCAAATAAACAATGGTTATTTAATGCGTGATGCGTTGATTGACTATGCAACCGCTTTAAAGAAAATAAATGTTCAACTTGAAAAACGTGTGAGCAATGCTGAGTAGAAAACAGTTCATCAAACAGTCGGCGTTTACAGCAGGCGCCTTACTCACTTCGCAATGGGCTTTGTCTGAAACTGAAGCAACGGCGAAACGTTTGGTTATACTGCATACCAATGATGTGCACAGCAGGCTGGATCCTTTTCCCATGGATGGAAGCCGTAACCAGGGGCTGGGCGGTGTTGCAGCAAGGGCACAGTTAATTGCTGATATACGTGCAAAAGAAGAACATGTATTGTTGCTGGATGCGGGTGATATTTTCCAGGGAACACCCTATTTTAATTTATACAAAGGCGAACCGGAAATAAAAGCAATGAGTAAAATGGGTTATGATGCCTGTACAATGGGTAATCATGACTTTGACGCAGGGCTTGAAAACTTTGCCACACAATTAAATCATGCATCTTTCCCGGTACTGCTTTGCAATTATGATTTTAACGGCACTGCTATGGAAAGCAAATATGTACCCTATAAAGTTTTTAAAAAGGGCAAATTAAAAATTGGTGTTACCGGTGTTGGAATTGAAATGAACGGATTGGTTCCGGATAATTTAACAGGCGGCACTAAATATCTCAATCCAACGGAACGTTTAAATGAAACAGCGGAGCTGTTACGAAAGCAAAAAGATTGTGATATGGTGATTTGCCTCTCACATCTCGGTTATCAATATAAAGAAAACCCAAATAAAGTATGCGACACCATCCTGGCAAAAGAAAGCGAAGGAGTGGACCTCATCATTGGCGGCCACACCCATACCTTCATGAACGAACCATTGGTAGTAAAAAACAGAAATGGGAGTGATGTCTTAATCAACCAGGCGGGCTGGGCGGGCATTAATTTAGGCAGACTGGATTTTGAATTTTTGCCCGGGAAAAGAAAAAATTTATCAAAATCTCATACACTGGTTGTACGGAAAAATTCATTGTAATAAAAAATTTTTTTTTCCACGAAAAGTGTTGATATTCGCCTTCCCCCCTAAGTTTTTATAACCAGCCGGTTATAAAAAAATAGAGAACCAAACAGACGAAAATAATTTTACTCAACTATAAATTGCTTTTGGAAAAATGACGAAGTCGGCTGATCAAGTATGGAAAAATTGTTTAGCTATCATCAAGGATATTGTAGAGTGGCAACATTTTAAAACGTGGTTTGAACCTATACAGGCTGTTGAACTCAAAGGGAAGAATCTTACAATACAAGTACCCAGTCAATTCTTTTTTGAGTATCTTGAAGAACATTATGTTACGCTGCTTGCCAAAACATTAAAACGGGAACTGGGGAAAGAAGCAAACCTGGAATACCGTATAATGATGGACAGCGGTAACAATCTTAATTCACCTATTACCATGGATGTTCCGGGTCATGGGTATAAAACTTACACCAATAACGAAATGGACTTTCCCCTCGTCATAAGCAATCCGGTTAAGAATCCATTTGTGATTCCGGGTTTGAAGAAAGTTCAGATTGATCCGCAATTAAATCCCAATTACACATTTGACAGTTTTGTGGAAGGCGATTGTAACCGTGTGGCACGACGTGCCGGTAAAACAGTGGCTGATAAACCGGGCGCCACATCCTTTAATCCATTAGTAATATATGGCGGCGTTGGTTTGGGTAAAACACATTTGGCACAGGCAGTGGGTAATGAAGTAAAACGCCAGCATGCCAGTAAAGTGGTATTGTATGTGAGCAGTGAAAAATTCATTAACCAGTTTGTTGATCACAGCCGCAATAATGCTATCAATGATTTTATTCATTTTTACCAGTTAATTGATGTATTGATTATTGATGATGTGCAGTTTTTCAACCGTGCTGAAAAAAGCCAGGATGCTTTTTTTGCCATCTTCAACCATTTGCATCAAAGCGGCAAGCAATTGATATTAACATCAGACAAAGCGCCTAAAGACCTGGAAGGTGTGCAGGAACGCCTGCTCAGCCGCTTCCGCTGGGGCCTGAGCGCTGATCTGCAGGTGCCGGATTATGATACCCGTATTGAAATTCTGCAAAAGAAGATGAAGAACGACGGGCTGGATATGCAGAAAGATGTGGTGAAATACATTGCTTATAATATTAATACCAATATTCGTGAACTGGAGGGGGCGCTTATTTCCCTGTTGGCACAATCTTCGCTTAATAAGAAAGAAATTGACTTAGACTTAGCAAAGAAAGTGTTGAAGAATTTCGTTAAAACATCCAGCAAAGAAATTACAATTGACGCCATTCAGAAGATGGTGTGTGAATACTTTGATGTAAGTTATGACAAGCTTTTGCAAAAAACACGCAAGCGTGAAATTGTACAAGCCCGCCAGATTACCATGTATCTCGCCAAAACATTTACAAAGAATTCACTGAAAACGATTGGTGAACATTTTGGAGGAAGGGATCATACAACTGTTATTCACTCCTGTCAAACCGTAAAAGATCTGATGGATACCGACAGCTTATTCAAAGAAAGTGTGATGGAATTACAGCAGAAAGTGCAACTGGCTGCTATGTAACGCTGAAAGAATCGGATTTCAAACAAAATAAATAATCATCCCGGGTTTCGAAAAGAATCCGGGATTTTTGTTTTGGCACTTTAGGGCGGTATGGCTATTTTTGCAACCCTCTTGTAAAAGAGGAATTCAGTTAAAGTAGGTGAGGTGGATGAGTGGCTGAAATCAGTAGTTTGCTAAACTGCCGTACGGGTAACTCTGTACCGAGGGTTCGAAT
>JAIEQM010000027.1 GCA_019747705.1 Chitinophagaceae bacterium
CTTTGTTGTTTCCTGCCTATACCTTTTTATCCACCTATGTTTATATCTACTTAAAAGTTACCGGAGTATTGTTTAATAATAGCAACAACATTTACAGTAACAGCACAGGAACAAAAGAAAGAAGAGGTTTGCTACAACCCCAATTTGGTAAAAGACACCACAAAGAAAAGCATTAAGTCTATGGCTTATGCAATTGTAAATGGTGATAGCATTAAAATCAACTACCATTCCCCCGGAGTCCGTAAAAGAATTATCTGGGGCGGCCTTGTTCCCTATGATGAAGTATGGGTAACCGGCGCACATGATGCCACTACACTGGAAATCCCCAAAACATTTATCATTAATGGCAAGGAAATACCGGCAGGTAAATATGCTTTCTTTACCATACCTGGAAAAAACGAATGGACAATTATCATTAATAAAAACTGGAAGCAGCATTTGGCAACTGAGTATGATGAAAAAGAGGATGTGGTAAGACTGAAAGTAAAACCGAAGAAAAATGCACATACGGAACGACTGCAATACTCTATTGATGACAAGGGAAATGGAAAAGTATCCGTATCTGTTGCATGGGAAAAACTAAATGTCAGTTTCGATATATTGTTGAAATTCTGATGTTTCAGTTTAACCATAATCCGTTACAGGTAATCAGCATTTATAAAATATTACGTTATGTATAAAGATTTTCCATCACTCCATCCGCTGATAGTTCATTTTCCGATTGTATTGATACTGATGGCTGCTGTATTGCAGATTCTTGTAGTATGGAAACCGGACTGGAAACAGATTCGCTGGGCTGCATTCTTCATAATGGGCGGAGCATTTTTATTTGCACTCTTAGCCAGCACGGTTTTTCATGCCGAACCTTCTGCCGACGCACCCAAATCGGCATTGGAAATATTTGAACAGCATGAGAAATATGCACAATTGACTTTATGGATGTCTGGGATTACATTATTGGTTAAGGGTATTGGCATTTTTTTTATAATCAACAAAAGGTCTTATGGAGCGCTGGTTTTGATAGCTGCCATTGTCACTGCAGTCTTTCTTTCTATTGCAGGCCATCATGGCGCAAGACTCACTCATGTGGCCGGTGTGGGACCCATGGGCCGGTATTTAATGAAAGGACATGGCGGCGATAACAATGAAAATGAGATGAAGGGAATGGATATGAGCGACAGTGCTATGAAAATGAACAATACAATGCCAGGTATGAATAATGTGCCCGGTATGGATACGATGCGTAGTATGAAAGATATGCCCGGGAATAAGGACATGAAAAATATGCCGGGAATGAACATGAAGAATAAGAACGACATGGACATGACAAACATGAAGGATATGAACATGAAGAGTAAAAAAGGTATGGACATGAAAAACATGGATATGAGAAACATGAAAGACACGAATATGAAGAATAAGAACATGACCAACATGCCCGGTATGGATACAATGGGCAGCATGAAAAATATGGACATGGCAAACATGCCCGGTATAGACTCGATGAAAAATATGAAGGGAATGGATATGAAGAACATGAAGTATGTGCCGGGATTGAGCATGAAAACTAATCCAATGGATACGATTCGATTTCCCGATAACAATCCGGGTCGTAAGAATAAAAAACCAATTAAGCAATAAATGTTTTTCTAATGAGGCAATGGACAATATCTCTTTTACTTCTTCCTGTTTTCAGTTCAGCACAGATGCGTCATGAAAAGCAGGATGCTGGTAATACAAACAAGACAGGCTCACCAAAAATTACCATGTACAATTTCCCATTGCCAGGAAAGAACGCCAAACCCTGGGGAACTTATACAGCTAAAAAAGTAGAATACGATTTATATGTAACTGACACGATGGTAAAATTTACAGGCAAACACCGCCATGCCATTGCTATCAACGGTCAAATACCGGCCCCTATTCTTGAATTTACCGAAGGGGATACTGCCATCATCCGTGTACACAACCTGATGAAAATGGAAACCTCTATTCACTGGCATGGTATATTACTTCCAAATAAAGAAGACGGTGTTCCTTATTTAACCACTTCACCGGTTGAAGCCGGTAAAACTTACACTTTCACATTTCCCCTCATCCAAAGCGGCACTTATTGGTATCATTCACATACCATGCTGCAGGAACAAAGCGGCTTATATGGTTCCATCGTAATACACCCTGCTCAATCAGAACCTGACCTGAAAGAATATGTGTTGCTTTTATCAGACTGGACAGACGAAAATCCGCACCAGGTATTACGTTATCTGAAACGTGCCGGTGAATGGTACGCTATTAAAAAAGGAGCATTGCAAAGTTATGGCGAAGCCATAGCCGCCGGATATTTAAAAGATAAGCTAAAGCAGGAATGGCAGCGTATGCCTGCTATGGATGTATCGGATGTGTATTACAATAAATTTTTAATGAACGGGCAGGACAAAAATGAATTTAAAGATGCAAAGCCCGGCGAAATAATAAGGCTTCGTATCATCAACGGATCAGCCTCCACTTATTTTACCCTGCAGTATGCAAACAGTTATATGCGGATAATTGCAGCAGATGGAATTAATGTAACCCCCGTTTCTGTAAACAAATTGGAAATCGCAATTGCGGAAACCTATGATGTATTGATTACCGTTCCGGAAAATGGAGCCGCAGAATTACGGGCTACTTCCTGGGATGTAACTGGCTATTCATCCGGCTATTTTGGAAAGGGAAATGCCATTCCTGCTCCCGAAATCCCCAAACTCAATTATTTTAAAATGATGAGGGAAATGGGGAGTATGAATATGGGCGGTATGGACATGGGTAGTACGGATATGAAAAATATGAAAGGAATGGATATGAAGGACATGAAAATGCCCAATGATACCACAGCCCCAAAAATGAATATGGACGGCATGAATATGAGCGGCAATATGCCAGGAATGGATATGGACACACCGGGTGAATTTAACTATCACATGCTCCGGTCATTGCATCCTACCACATTGGATAGTTCCAGAAAAATCCGGGAAGTGCATTTAAAACTTACAGGTAATATGCTGCGCTATGTATGGTCGTTTGATAATAAAACTTTATCAGCAGCTGACAAAATCCCCATACGCAAAGGAGAAAACGTCCGCTTTGTATTGGAGAATACAACCATGATGCGGCACCCATTACACCTGCATGGGCACTTCTTCCGTTTTATCAATGCACAAGGTGAGTACGCTCCAATGAAACATACATTCGATATTAAACCAATGGAGACGGTTAATATTGAGTTTGATGCAAACGAGCAACAGGACTGGTTTTTTCATTGCCATATTCTTTACCACATGATGGCAGGCATGGCACGAATTGTAAGTTATGAAGGAAGTGAGCAAAATGAATTTGCGAGAACTGGCTATAAAAAGTTAAAGAAAGAAGATAATGCTTTATACCCGTGGTTTGATTTATCGGTTCACTCCCAGGGAGCTTGGCTATCAAGTGCTATTTCAAACAATAAAAATGCGCTGGAGTTTGAAGGCAGGATAAGCTGGACAGGGAATTATGAAACTGAAACACACCTCCTCCGGTATCTGGATAAAAAACAATACCTGGCTTTCTACATAGGTTATGATTACAGGAAAAACAAAACGCTTCCCTTAGCAAATAAACCAAACACAAAAGATAACCGTCGGGTTTTTGATGCCGGTTTCTATTACCTATTGCCCATGCTTGTACGTTCCGAATGGCGGATTGACCAGACAGGAAGATTACGGCTTCAATTGGAGAGGAGGGATTTGCCCTTGAGTAATAATTTCTTTTTTGACTTCAGGGCAAATACAGATAAAGAATACAATGTGGCCTTCAGGTACATGGTAGCAAAATCATTATCCATCAGTACCAATTACGACAGTGATTATAAATGGGGTTTGGGATTAACCTGGCATTATTAAATTAAACCACACGAAGTAAGATAAGACAAACAGGGATTGTTGCTTTAGCAAAAAATGGAATAGGATACAGGCGGAATGATTTTACACCGTAATGTAATTGTTCAGAAAGAAATGAGAGGCGAAGCGGCAGATTATGATTAGTTACAACTAATTGAGAAAGTAAAATGTGTGAATGGTGTAACTCCTTTTTTTAATTGTGTAACACAATCAATAATTAATAAAAGTATCTTATCGGCTATTGTGAAAATTCATTCACAATTAAAAAACTGAAAATGAAAAAGTATAAAATTAAAACCAGTTTGCTTACCGGTGATAATGCAACGGTGGCCAAAGGCGTAAGTGAGCGGCTGGGCATGGATAGTTTTTTTGCAGAAGTGTTGCCGCATCAAAAATTGGCAAAGCCACTTACCGTAAGATGATACAGAATTTAATTTGGGCTACGGGTTACAATGTAATTGCATTGCCATTGGCGGCAGGTGTTTTGTACAAGATGGGAATTTTGTTAAGCCCTGCTGCAGGCGCTGTTTTAATGACGGTAAGCACTGTAGTGGTAGCAATTAATGCAAGTCTTTTAAAAGTAAAATAAAACATCATCAACAACCAAACAGTTTATGGCCAAAAGCAAACACTATTATATCCGTAAAACACACCGTTGGCTCGGTGTGCTACTGGGCATTCAGTTTTTACTGTGGACGATGGGTGGATTGTATTTCAGTTGGAGTAATATAGATGAAGTGCATGGGGATTTTCAGAAGAAAGAAGCTCCGTTGTTATCATCCAATCTTTCATTGGTAAGCCCAACAATGGTTTTAGATTCGATTAAGAAAGTTCATCAAATTGATTCAGTCGTTTCTGTCCAGTTGATTGAAATACTGGGTAAACCTTTTTACCAGGTTCGATGCATCAGCGCTTTACATAAAGAGGACAACCATCAGCATAACCAGCAACCCATGAATCACCTGGCCAATGCAGAAACGGGTAAACTGCGTGGGCCGCTCACAAAAGAAGAAGCTGTTGAAATGGCTAAAATGCGTTTTAATGGTGAACCAAAATTGAAATCAGTGGAATATCTTACCACCACTGACAGTCACCATGAATACCGGGAAAGCCCTTTGCCTGCCTATGCTGTTACATTTGAGCATCCAACCAACACAACTGTATATGTTGCCAGTGAATTAGGAACGGTTCAGAAATTCAGAAATAATAAATGGAGGCTGTTTGATTTTCTATGGATGATGCACACAATGGATTATGAAGGCAGGGATAATTTTGGGAATATCTTATTGCGGATATTTTCTGTTTTTGGATTGGTAACGGTATTAAGTGGGTTCGCCCTGTTCTTTGTTAGCTCAAAATGGGGGAAAAGAAAAAGGGATATTGCTGCTCAAACTAAAAATATTTAGGTGGTGTTAATGGCAGACTATTTTCCATGAAGAAAAAGAAGCGCCCGGGAAAAAAGCAAACAGTAAAAAAGAAAACAAGAGCCGGCACTCTAAAATACTCCGGTGCATCCTTTTAATACTACTGTGCCTTTTCCTGCCGGCTCTTTTAGTTCTTGTATTAATTATCCAGAATATAAACCTTAAGCACAAATAGTAAATGGGTATTAATAATGCAAAATAATCCCTGACCAATAAACACCATGGCCATTAAATTTTTTTGAAAATATTCTGTAATTCTCCTTCGAAATAGGGAATTTCAGTCCAATAGGTTGCTGATTTGCAACAGCATTACTATTTTAACGGGGCGAAGAAATGATTTTTTGCAACAAAACACCCTATTTTTGCAACCAATGAAATTTTCGGCGCTTATATTATCATTCATAGTTCTTGTACTGAGCTGTATGCCTTGCAGGGATGATGTAATGAAGCCTGGAAAAGGTAAAATCGAACTTACAAAATCTTCCAACGGCCAGCAAGAGAATCACAAAACCGATGATTGCTCTCCTTTCTGTATCTGTTCCTGCTGTGCGGGTGTAAATTTTTCTTTCACGCAATTTTCTGTTGACAATATAGTTTTTTGTAACTCTAAGCATATTTCTGCATTTAGTCCTTCGTCTGTTAGAAAAGTTGCATTGCCTATCTGGCAGCCACCGCAATTAGCCGCTTAATTCTTTCCTGTGTGCTGTTATATGCAGTACACTTATTTATCTTTTTTCATTTATTATTTTATTATGGTTATGGCTAAAAAAAAAGTCAGCAACCCCCTATATACCACCCGGTAAAATATGGGATAAGCGAAAACCGCTTTGGATGCGTATTACTAAACCCATCGCAGTAATTCTGCTTTCCATTTTACTGCTGATGGCTATTGCTGGTGTCATGATTAAATATTATCGTCTTATAAACTATAAATAGGCTATGCTTAATAAAATCATTCAATTCTCCATAAAAAATAAACTCGTAATCAGCTTGTTCACACTTGCCTTAATTATCTGGGGTGTGTACTCTGCAAAAAAATTGCCAATTGATGCAGTGCCCGATATTACTAATAACCAGGTTCAGATTATCACTTTAAGCCCTTCGCTTGCTGCACAGGAAGTAGAACAGTTAATTTCTTTTCCGGTGGAACAAACAATGGCCACCATTCCTGAAATAAAAGAAATCCGTTCTATCTCAAGATTTGGATTGTCTGTGGTAACGGTGGTCTTTCATGATGATGCCAATATTTACTGGGCAAGGCAACAGGTAGGTGAACGACTGATAGAAGCAAGAAACCAGATACCTAAAAATATTGGCAATCCCGAAATGGCTCCTATTTCAACAGGATTGGGTGAAATATATCAATACGTTTTACACGCCAAAAAGGGCTTTGAAAATAAGTACAATGCAATGTCCCTTCGTACCCTGCAGGACTGGATTGTAAGACGGCAATTATTGGGAACACCCGGCATCGCCGATGTAAGCAGTTTCGGTGGGCTTTTAAAGCAGTATGAAATAGCGCTAAACACGGATAAATTACGAAGCTATAATCTTTCTGTTGCTGACATCTTTACTGCCCTGGAAAAAAATAACCAGAATACCGGCGGCGCCTATATTGACAAGAAGCCCAACGCTTATTTTATACGCAGTGAAGGGTTTATAAAAACAATTAATGACATAGAAAAAATTGTTGTTACAAGAACCCGGGCAGGCATACCTGTTTTAGTAAGAGATATAGCCACCGTGCAATTAGGCCATGCCACGCAATATGGGGCATTAACCCGTAATGCTGAAGGAGAAGTAGTTGGCGGCATCGTATTAATGCTTAAAGGGGCTAATTCAAGTGAGGTTATAACCAGGGTAAAAGATAAAATAACACAAATTCAAAAAAACTTACCGGAGGGTGTAACGATTGAGCCTTTCCTTGACAGGAGTGCTTTAGTAAGCAGGGCTATTAACACCGTAAAAACAAACCTCATTGAAGGAGCATTGATTGTAATTTTTGTTTTGGTGGTTTTCCTCGGGAATATCCGGTCTGGTTTAATAGTGGCTTCCGTAATACCGTTAGCCATGCTTTTTGCCATTTCGCTGATGAACCTGTTTGGTGTTTCAGGTAACCTGATGAGTTTGGGGGCTATTGATTTTGGATTGATTGTAGATGGAGCAGTGATTATTGTGGAAGCAACCATGCATCAATTAGGTCATCGAAAACCCGGAAGACTGACACAAGACCAATTGGATGATGAAGTATATAAGTCTGCCGGCAAAATGATGAACTCAGCAGCCTTTGGACAAATCATTATTTTAATTGTATATCTGCCCATCCTTGCATTGGTAGGTATTGAAGGAAAAATGTTTGGGCCAATGGCACAAACGGTTTCATTTGCTATCCTCGGAGCGTTTTTACTCTCACTTACTTATGTACCCATGATGAGTGCCTTGGCATTAAGCAAAAAAATAAGCCACAAAGAAAATCTTTCTGATAAAATGATGAAATTTTTTCAGAGGCTTTATACCCCTTTAATAAAGGGCGCATTGAAAATGAAATTGCTTGTGGTAAGTATAGCAGTTGGTTTGTTTATTATCAGTTTACTTATTTTCAAATCGCTTGGTGGCGAATTTATCCCAACACTGGAAGAGGGGGATTTTGCAGTTGAAACCAGACTGCTGACAGGAAGTTCTTTAAGTCAGACTATTGATAAAATTACACAGGCATCTGACTTGTTAATCAAGAAATTTCCCGAAGTAAAAGAAGTAATTGGAAAAATTGGCGCATCAGAAATACCGACCGACCCTATGCCTATTGAAGCCTGCGACATGATTATTCTGTTAAAGGATAAAAAGGAATGGACAAG
Organism: Chitinophagaceae bacterium; assembly: GCA_019747705.1. Classification (GTDB taxonomy): domain Bacteria; phylum Bacteroidota; class Bacteroidia; order Chitinophagales; family Chitinophagaceae; genus Lacibacter. The sequence goes on from JAIEQM010000027.1 coordinate 8,197, forward strand.
TGCCGGCAGCCGTGAGAAACTGGCAGAAAAGATGCAAAAAGAACTGGAAAAGATTCCAGGAATCTCCTACGGCCTTTCTCAACCTATACAGCTTCGCTTTAATGAACTGATTGCCGGTGTTCGTCAGGATGTAGGTATTAAAATATTTGGGGAAGACCTTGACGTGCTGGCAGATTTAGCGAAGAAAGTTGGTGTAATAGTGCCTACTGTAAAGGGTGCAGAAGATTTATATGTGGAGCAGGTAACAGGATTGCCGCAAATTGTAATTAAACTTAACCGGGATAAGATTGCACAGTTTGGTTTAAATGTAGAAGATGTAAACCGAACTATTAGTGCGGCATTTGCAGGTAGTGCAGCAGGTATAGTGTATGAAGGCGAAAAAAGATTTGACATGGTGGTGAGGTTAGAAAAAACAGGCCGCCAGAGTATTGATGATGTAAAAGGATTATTTATTGCAGCTCCCGATGGTAACCAGATTCCGTTGGAACAAGTGGCCGACGTTAATTTACAGTTAGGCCCCAATCAGATACAAAGAGAGGATGCAAAGCGAAGGATTATTGTTGGCTTCAATACCAGGGGAAGGGATATTTCTTCTGTGGTAAAAGAAATGCAGGTGAAAATTGACAAACAGGTGAAAATGCCACCTGGTTATTTTATTACGTATGGCGGGCAATTTAAAAACCTGGAAGAAGCAAACAAAAGATTGTCTGTTGCTGTCCCTGTAGCATTGGCATTGATACTCCTGCTGCTATTCTTCACATTTGGCTCAATAAAATATTCATTACTCATTTTTACTGCTATACCCATGAGTGCCATTGGCGGAGTATTTGCCTTATGGTTCCGGGGAATGCCTTTTAGTATTTCAGCAGGTGTTGGTTTTATTGCCTTGTTTGGCGTAGCAGTATTAAATGGTATTGTGTTAATCAGCGAATTTAACCGGTTGAAAAAAGAAGGTATGACTGACATAAATGCAATTATTTTAAAAGGAACTTCCGTGAGGTTGCGACCGGTGTTAATGACTGCAATGGTTGCTTCATTAGGCTTTTTACCAATGGCTTTGTCAGCAGGTTCTGGCGCTGAAGTGCAGCGGCCACTGGCCACTGTGGTGATTGGCGGGTTAATAACCGCTACTTTCCTTACGTTGGTAGTTTTGCCGGTATTATATACCTGGTTTGAAAAAATAAAACGTAAACCGGGTAAATCCTTTGCGGCTAAACCAATGATATTGTTAGTTCTTTTGATGAGCATTTTATCATATTCGGCCAATGCCCAAACAAAACCTGTCATTAATCTGAATGAAGCAGTAGCATCTGCCATGAAGAGTAATCCGTTGGTAAAAGTAGGAACACTGGATATCGGCTATCAGCAACAGTTAAAAAAAACAGTAAAGGATTATGGCAAAACCAGTTTCGTACTTACGTTTGGTCAGTACAATAGCTTGATTGCATACGATAATAATCTCACTGTCAATCAAAGCATACCGAATCCCGGATATTTCAGGAGCCTGATCAGGTTATCTGAATCCGGCATCAAAAGCAGCGAACTGCAATTAAAAGTATACCAAAGCGAATTGGCAGCTAATACAAAAAACTCCTACTTTCAGTTGACCTTCTGGAGTGAGGAAATAAGGTTGCTGAAAGAGTTGCTGGCCATTTATGAAAATGTGCTGAAAGCCGCTGCATTGCGGTATAAAACCGGCGAAACAAATGCGCTGGAAAATTATAATGCAGAAAGCAGGGTTAATGAGATAAAAGCGCAATTAAGAAATGCAGAGGGAGATTACAGAATTGAATTAAACCGCCTGAAGGTGTTTACCGCTAATTCATCCGTTACAGCTATTGCTGATACTTCCCTTGTTGAAAAAATAATACAGATAAATTTTGATACGGCTGTCCTTGCACCAAACCCCACGCTGGCTTTTATCAAACAACAAATTGATATAGCAAACAAAGAAAAAGGTGTTGAACAATCCAGGCTGAAGCCTGATTTTAGTGTTGGCTATTTTAATCAATCTTTAGCAGGGTATCAAACAGTGAATGGGGTTGACAAGTATTATGGAGCTGGCCACCGCTTTCAGGGTGTTAACCTGGGCATCAGCATACCCATATTTGCCAAAGCCCAAAAAGAACGGGTAAAGGCGGCCGAGGTAAACCGGGTTAAAAGAGAAGCGGAACTGAGCAACTACCAATACAACCTGCAGGCCGAATTGGCAAGGTTGTTTGGTGAATTGCAAAAGCAAAGAGTGCAAATAAATTATTACCGCAATACGGCATTACCGCAGGCCAATTTAATTATCAGTCAGTCACAAAAAGCATTTACGGCCGGTGAGATTGGCTACTATGAGTTAACACAATCACTCAATAATGCTGTAGTAGTAAAACAGGAATACATCAAATTACTAAACCAGTATAATCAAACAGTAATTGCTATTGAGTTTATTGCTGGCATCAATTAATTAAAATAATCAGGTTTAAAAAATACCATAATTATGAAACAGAAAATATTTAATTCATTCACTATACTTTCTCTCATTGCCATATTGTTTTCTGCCTGCTCTTCCAAAGAAAAGACAGTTACGGAGCCTGTTGAAAAGAAAACAGAAGATGCCAACAGTGTAGAACTAACGGAAGACCAGTTTAAAACTGTAAATATTCAGTACGGCTCTGTTGAGGAAAAAAATCTCAGCAGTGTTATCAGGGCATCGGGTGTTTTAGATGTGCCGCCACAACAATTAATCACTATCTCCTCACCTTATGGAGGCACCTTAAAAAATACGGAGCTGCTTCAAGGTAAGCCTGTTGCAAAAGGAGAAGTAATTGCAGTACTGGAAAACCCGGAATTTATTCAGTTGCAGCAAGACTATCTGGATTATAAAAGCCAGTTGGCTTACCTGAAAGAGGAATTGGACCGTCAGCAGGAATTGGCAAAAGAAAATGTAAACGCAAAAAAAACATTGCAAAAAGTCAGTAGCGACTATAATAGTATGATGGCAAGGGTGCAGGGCCTAAAATCAAAACTGCAACTCATCAATATCAATCCTGATAAAATTAACCCTAATAATATCTCTCCTAAAGCAAATATTTATGCTCCCATTTCAGGCTATGTTACTAAGGTGCTGGTGAATATAGGAAAGTTTGTAAACGCTAACCAGGAGCTATTTGAAATTATAGATACCCGGCACATGCATGCAGAGCTTACCATTTTTGAAAAAGATGTGCCCAAATTGAAAATTGGGCAGAAAATCCGATTTGTGTTAAATAATGAAACTAAGGAACGCTTTGCCGAAGTTCATTTAATTGGCAGGGAAATCAGCGCTGAAAGAACAGTTCGGGTGCATGGGCATCTGTTGCAGGAAGATAAAAACCTGTTACCCGGAATGTACCTGAAAGCAATTGTAGAAACTGGTGTTGCAACCACTTCTGCGCTGCCTGATAAAGCAATCGTACAATCAGCAGGCAAGTCATACATTTTTATTGCAGCTGATGAAATGAAAGATGAAAAAAAACCGGCTGATACGGAAAAAAATGAAGTAGCCAAAAAACATATTGCTTTTAAAAGAATTGAAATAACAACCGGTATCTCAGAAAACGGATACACGGAAGTTATTTTACCTGAAGGCTTTAACAAGAACAGCAAAATAGTATTTAAAGGAGCTTATGATTTATTATCAAAGATGAATAATGTAGAGGAAGAAGAATAAAAACTACATGGGCCGGAACCCTGCTTTATAGTCCCGTTTTAAATGAAAAACCTCTCACAGCAGGGCTTCCGGGCCCATTTAATTAACAAACAACTAAATTTAAAATTATGAAACAGTTTTTTGCATTTGTTGTGATGCTGTTATCAGCATCCATGATTTACGCACAGGATATTATCACCTTACGAACAGGTGAAACTATCAATGGCAGAATATCCGAAGTGGGGATTAATGAAATAAGATACTATAAATCTGACAATCCGGATGGGCCTGTTTATGTAACCAGCAAAGCAGAGGTGGTGCAAATTGTTTATGCCAACGGCGCCAAAGATGTTTTTCAAACACAGGCCGCACAGCCTGTTGAACGAACAAGGCTATATGGCAGACGAACCGGCAGAGGTTTTTACCGGCCTTATGTGTATCCGGTAATTACACCGCATATTGATTTTGGACATCATCTTGATTTAGGCCATCACGGTTATGGCGGTCATCACGGAGGGCATCATTAAAATAATAATCCACAAATCATGTTTGCTTAGTTAAATTATAAGAAAACATTTTACTTATGTTACAGCTTTTAGCTTTTACACAAAAAAACATAATAGCAACAAAAGCAAATGATTTATTGGGCATCAATGATTACGAAAAAATTCATCCCCTAATTCATAACATTATCAATGCCGGCAAAAAAGTACGATGGTATTTTGAAATGGATGATTGTCTTATTTCAAATTCAACCGGTTTTTGGGAAGACGGTATTATCGAAGTTAATTATGGTAAAATGAACTTTCTTCATTCGGAGGATATTGAAAAAATTGCCCTTGTTGGCAACAAAAAATGGGAAAACTGGATGCTGTCAATTATGAAACCCTTTACCAAGGCAAGTGTTATGTATTTTGATTTGGCCGATAGAGAAAAAGCAATGGAATGGATTATGAAGCAGGAAGAAGATGGTTGAAGATGGTTGCATGTAGTATTGGCTGATACGATTTAATAAATTAGAAACCAATGTTGTAAGCTATAATTGATCGTATCATTTCTTTATCCCAATTGGTACAGCCTTATTAAAAAAATAAAGTATAGTATAATATGTCAATTTCAATATCAAAATTAAAATATGATTTTCCGGCGGGGTTAGTGGTGTTTCTTGTCGCACTTCCTTTATGTTTGGGAATAGCATTGGCTTCCGGAGCACCTTTACTGTCGGGAATTATTTCCGGTATCATTGGCGGTATAGTGGTAGGTCTTTTAAGCGGATCGCATACCAGTGTGAGCGGTCCGGCCGCAGGGCTTGCAGCTGTAGTGCTGGCTTCCATTACCAAGCTGGGTGGTTTTGAGTTGTTTTCGGCAGCGCTGTTAATTGCAGGCTTTTTACAATTGGGGAGTGGTTTGTTAAAAGCAGGGGTTATTGCTAACTATATCCCCTCGAATGTTATAAAAGGATTATTGGCGGCCATTGGGATACTGCTTATCATAAAACAAATACCGCAGGCTTTTGGTTATGATAATACTCACCAGGATAATTTTGCCTTTGTGCAGGCAAATGGGGAAAATACCTTTTCACATTTGTTCAATACTTTTTTTCATGTGACACCTGGCGTGGTAATCATTAGTTTGGTTTCCATACTTGTGTTGGTTTTTTGGGATAAGACCCCGCTTCATAAAATTAAATTTTTCCCCGCTTCACTTTTTGTAGTGTTGCTGGGTATTGGTTTAAACGAGGCGTTCCGTGTATTTATTCCGGTCTTATATCTGCTACCCGTACACCTTATAAACATTCCTGCAACAAGTTTTTCCGACCTGTCCTCCTTTTTTAAACTCCCATCATTAAGCGCCTTTGGCAATTTCAATGTCTGGTTAACGGCGCTTACTATTGCTATTGTGGCCTCGCTGGAGACGTTGTTAAACCTGGAAGCCGTTGAAAATATAGACCCGCATAAACGGCAATCACCTGCTAACCGGGAACTGGTGGCGCAAGGTGTTGGTAATATGATGGCCGGTTTTGTTGGCGGTATTCCTGTAACTTCTGTTATTGTTCGCAGTTCAGTTAACATCAATGCAGGTGCACAATCGAAATTATCTGCCATTATTCATGGTATATTTTTATTCCTGGCTATTTTGATCTTAAGTCCTTTTATTAATTTAGTTCCCTTTGCTTCCCTGGCCGCTATCTTGATTGTAACAGGGTATAAGCTTGCCAAAATATCCATCTTTAAAGAAATGTATGCAAAAGGATTAAACCAGCTGATTCCTTTTGTGGTTACTATTGTAGCCATCATATTTACAGACTTGCTCATCGGTATATTAATTGGTTTAGCCTTCAGTTTATTCTATCTCTTAAAAAGCAATTACAAAAATCCATTTACTATCGAAAAAGAACAGCTATATACTGGAGAAACCATACGGATAGAATTACCCAACCAGGTATCCTTTTTAAACAAGGCAAGTATAAAGGATACGCTTTGGTCTGTTCCTGAAAATACAAATGTGATTATTGATGCCAGCTATGCCGATTATATTGATAATGATATTCTGGAAATATTTGTTGATTTCAAAAATGTAATTGCGCCTGAAAAGAACATTAAACTCAATATCATTGGGGTTAAAGAAAAATATCAGCTATCGGACCATGTGCAATTTGTAAATGTACTTAACCGGCAGGAGCAGGAAAGGCTGTCACCACAGCAGATTGTTGAGCTGCTTAAAAAAGGAAACGAACGGTTCAGACAAGGCAGGTGGAACGAAAAATATTTTCGCCACCAGATAAATGCTACTTCATCGGGACAGTTTCCAATGGTTGTTATTGTAAGTTGTATAGATTCCAGAATAGCATCCGAAATTATATTTGATTCCAATCTTGGCGATATCATCTCCATTCGCATTGCGGGCAATATTATTAATAAAGAAATTATCGGTAGTATAGAACTGGCGGTGAAAAAAATGGGGGTAAAACTGATTGTTGTGATGGGGCATTCTAACTGCGGTGCAATAACTGCAGCAATTCATTCTTTAACCGATGGCAACATTAATTCTATAACAAATAAAATAAAGCCAGCCGTCGATAAAATACGGGCGCTAAAAATTGAAGAAAACGCTGCCAATGAAAATGCCATTTCTGAAAAAGTTACTTATTTGAATATGGAAAATTCCCTTTCTGCCATTCTTGAAAATAGTGATTACATAAGAGAACAAAAAAGTAAAGGAGATATAGGTCTTGTTGCTGCATATTATGATACTGCTACAGGTGAGGTGATTTTTAATTAATGGACTGAGGAAAGAAAATCGGGATCATAACACTTTCGCATCAGAATCGGAAAATTATAATTGTTTACCTGTTTGATAAATTAACAAAAGAAGATAATGGATATAAATGTTGAATTAATAATTGTTGCCAAACTTATTGTCTCATTCCTGCTTGGAGCTTTTATTGGCCTTGACAGGGAAAAGCATGGCCGTGATGCCGGCATAAGAACCTATGCTGCCGTTTGTATCGGAGCCACTTTGTTTACCGCAGTAGCAGCTCATCTTGTAAGCGATGTAGCTGCCGCATCAAGAGTTATTGCCAATATTGTTACAGGTGTTGGTTTCCTGTGTGCCGGTATCATCTATCGTAACAGTAGTGCCGGCACTTCGCATGGGTTAACCACAGCCGCCACTGTATGGTGTACAGCAGCAGTGGGTGTAGCTGTTGGGTTAAATATGTTCATTATAGCTGTAGCGGGTTCTGTAGCATTGTATTTTCTGCTTTCGCTACATCACCAGCATTGGTATATAAAATGGAAAAAGAAAATGATAAATAAGCATGTTGGAAACGACAGCACAGATTAAATATTTATTGGAATAAATCTAAACACTATATGGCAGCATTAAATACCACATCAGCAGGGGCAAAACATAACAAATCGCTGAAGGTTGTTTTTGTTATTACAGCAACTTACCTAATTATAGAGGTTGTAGTAGGAATTATTTCCAATAGCCTTGCGCTTCTTTCTGATGCGGCACATATGCTTACTGATGTTGGCGGACAGGCCTTGGCCCTTTTTGCCATCTGGATGACATCGAAGCCACGTAACAACAGGAAAACCTATGGTTATTACAGAGTGGAAATTTTTTCTGCACTTATCAATGCACTGGTGCTGATATTTATTTCAGTTTATATTTTATATGAAGCATGGCAGCGTTTCAAAAACCCTCCGCCTGTGGCCGGTATCCCCATGCTTATTGTGGCGTTTTGTGGATTGATCATAAACCTCATCGGCATGAAGATACTGAGTGCAGGGTCTAAAGAAAGTATTAATATTAAAGGTGCCTTTCTTGAGGTTGTCAGCGATATGCTAAGTTCAGTAGGCGTGATTATAGCTGGCATAATTATTTTGGTAACTGGCTGGCTCTATATTGACCCCATCATGAGTGCATTAATTGGATTATTTATACTGCCACGGACATTCAAGTTATTAAAGGAGTCGGTGGATATTCTGTTAGAGGCCGTACCAGCAAACATTGATTATTCAGCGGTGGAAAAATGTATTCGGGAAAGACCGGGTGTGCAATCTGTACACGATCTTCATATATGGACTATTACCTCTGGTGTAAATGCATTAAGTGTACATGTCATTATGATAGAAGAATCTTTATTTTCTGAAATTGGTGATTTGGCAAGAAGTATTAAAGAACATTTAGCATCGGAATTTAAAATAACACATACAACAATAGAAGTACATGAGGGGGATAAAAAATATTTGCAAAACAGCGTTTAAAAATTATTGATCCAAGTATGCTTAGCATCATCACAGGCACCATATTATTAGCAGTTATTCATGCACTCATTCCCAATCATTGGTTACCACTGGTTGCGGTTGCGAAGGCAGAAAAATGGGAAAAATCGGAATTGATGCTGGTATCTTCCATTACGGCGTCAGCTCATGTGTTAGGTACAGTTATTCTCGGTATAATACTTGGCCTGGTCGGCTCAAAACTGGCGAATCAATATGATGAGTATGTGCATGTAATTGCGCCGGTTTTGCTGGTTGTATTCGGGTTGATTTATTTTACGGTAAACCTGCCCCATCACCATCACGCTGAAAAAAAAAGTATTGAACAATATAGAAAATCTAAAAGGAAATGGATAGTAATATTTGTGGTAATGATGTTTTTTTCGCCCTGCCTTGAAGTGGAAAGTCTTTTTCTGGCAGCAGGCGCTTACGGATTTGATAAAGTATTTTTACTTGCCCTTGTTTATGCAGCAATCAGTATCAGTGGCATTATTACACTGGTAATACTTGCCTTTAGAGGTATTCAGCTATTAAAATTGGAGGTGATTGAACAGCATGAAAAACAAATCACAGGGATCGTTTTAATTATAGTGGGGTTAGTTACATTTTTTATTCATTAAATAAATCAATACTCCGGTAACTTTTAAGTAGATATAAACATAGGTGGATAAAAAGGTATAGGCAGGAAACAACAAAGGCATT
>JAIEQM010000129.1 GCA_019747705.1 Chitinophagaceae bacterium
AAGTCAAAATCTCGGCAAACTCAATACTGACAATATTTTCAAAGAACTATTTAAAGTCTAAACGCAACGCTAATGATATTTTGTGCATATAAAATTTGATGTGTTTTAAAGTCTTTTGACTGACCGTAATCAACACTTGCCACATCCACACCCACTGCTTTAATTTTTCTGTTCTGCACTATCCACTCTGCAGGCGAAGGATGAATAGATGGAAAATGCAAATGGGCAACAGCGCTGTCACCTTTTGCTCTGGCGCCCAAATATTTTTCTGCATCGGGATAAAATTTGCCCCAGCCTGTTTTAAAAAGCACAATAGCGTTTTCAGGAATAGTGCCGTGTTCTTTTTCCCATGCCTGCACATCTTCAACTGAAATTAAATAATCACCATTGCTGCCCACTTTTGCACTTACATCAATTACAACCGCTTCGCCATGCAATTGTTCCAGCGGAATTTCATCAGCGCTCCATTTGTCTTTTGCAAAATGAACAGGCGCATCTAAATGCGTGCCGCCATGCTCCGGTGTAAAAAATGCGTTGGAGGAATAATAAAACCCGGCTGCGGTTGTTCCCTTAAACTGCGTATCTAATTTAAAGCCTGTTGGGTTATTGGGCCAGTATAAAGTTTTATCAGAAAAATCATAACTCAGGTCAATCCATTTGCCGGTGGCAAGATGCTGTTGTAAAGTAGCATGCTGTGTTTGTTCCTTACAACTGGGTATGATAACAACTGTGAGTACCAGAGCAGAAAATTTCATATCCCTTATTTTTAGAAAAGATGCAAAAGGATTCTTGATTCAATTGCATCTTTCAGCAGATAAAGGCAGGAAACCCATTGAGAGTTGAAACCGCTCTGCCTCTTAATCAGAACAGCTTATGACTGATATCATTACCTGTCATCCGTAATCTTCACATCTTGTGCACCGTTTCAGAACTGCATAACCGGCAGTGTTCAAACCCGCATAAATGAATATTTCTTCCTTCCATATTGTTTCGTATTTTACTTTATCAAAAAAATTTAACTATGGCTGAGGTAAAAAAAGAATTCCGTGTAAAATCGGGTGGCTATGATTTTGCATTTGACAGTAAGGATATTCGGTCAAAAGATATTATTCGTAAAGCAGATGATGAATTACACATCCTTCACAACAACCGTTCCGTTATGGTGCGTTTGCTCGATACAGATGCTGCCGGAAAAAAAATAAAGCTTGAAGTGGATGGCGAACGTTTTGAAGTTGAAATTAACGACAGCCTTGACCTGATGCTGGAACAAATGGGTTACAGCGCTGCATCATCCAAACACATAAAAGAAATTAAAGCGCCGATGCCGGGCATGGTCATCAACGTTGCGGTTACAGAAGGGCAGGAAGTAAAAGAAGGCGACCGCATTTTAATTCTTGAAGCCATGAAAATGGAAAACAGCATCATTATTCATGCCGATGCAAAAATTAAAAGGGTTGCAGTTAAAGCAGGCCAGCCGGTTGATAAAGGACAGGTGCTGGTGGAGTTGGAGTAGTTGGAGTTGTCAATAGTCAATAGTGGATAGTCAATAGTCAATAGTCAATAGTCAATAGTCAATAGTGGATAGTCAATAGTCAATTGGAAGAAGTGAGTTGATTTATTTTTTTTAATTCAATTGAAAATATAAGTATGAAATAAGCCATAACAAAATATTCATTTTTATACCACCCGGTAAGGAATATTTTTTATGGCGAATAACGTGTGGTAAAAATTTAAAATAAAAAATAAACACATGAAAAAAATATTAGTTGCGAACAGAGGTGAAATTGCATTACGCATTATGCGTACCATCCGCAAAATGGGTATTAAATCAGTAGCTGTTTTTTCGGAAGCCGACAGAAACATGCCGCATGTATTGTTTGCAGATGAAGCGGTTTGCCTTGGGCCTGCACCATCCAGCCAATCTTATCTTAACGGTGATAAAATCATTGCATTTTGTAAAGAGCTGGGTGTGGATGGTATTCATCCCGGTTATGGTTTCTTAAGTGAGAATGCAGCGTTTGCACAGAAGGTTACGGATGCAGGTATTACATTCATCGGCCCATCACCGTATGCCATGCGCATTATGGGTTCAAAGCTGGCTGCAAAAGAAAGTGTAAAGAAGTATAACATTCCGATGGTGCCGGGTATTGATACCGCCATTGAAGATGTAAACCTTGCTGTTGAAATTGCCAATAAAATCGGTTATCCTGTTTTAATAAAAGCAAGCGCCGGTGGTGGCGGTAAAGGAATGCGTGTGGTGGAGAAAGCAGATGACATGCAGGAGCAGATGGAACGTGCCATCAGCGAAGCAAAATCTTCTTTTGGCGATGGCTCGGTGTTTATTGAAAAATATGTAACCTCACCAAGGCATATTGAAATACAGGTGCTGGCAGATAATTTTGGAAACACGGTTCATTTGTTTGAACGGGAGTGCAGCGTGCAACGCCGTCATCAAAAAGTGGTGGAGGAATCTCCTTCTTCTGTTGTAAGTGATGAAATGCGCCAACGCATGGGCGAAGCAGCGGTGCTTGTTGCCAAATCATGCAACTACACCAGTACAGGAACTGTTGAGTTTTTGGTGGATGATAAACTCAATTTTTATTTCCTTGAAATGAATACCCGTTTGCAGGTGGAGCATCCCGTTACGGAAATGATTACCGGACTTGATTTGGTGGAAGAACAAATTAAAATTGCAAGAGGCGAAAAACTTTCCTTTACACAGGATGATTTACGCATCAACGGTCATGCTCTTGAACTGCGTGTGTATGCAGAAGACCCGCTTAATAATTTTCTTCCTTCCATCGGCACATTGACAACGTATCAAAAACCCCAAGGCGAAGGTATACGTGTGGATGATGGTTATGAAGAAGGCATGACCATTCCTATTTACTACGACCCAATGATTGCAAAACTGGTTACGCATGATGAAGACAGAACCAAAGCGATTCAAAAAATGCTGCAGGCCATTAAAGATTATAAGATTGAAGGCTTAACCACTACCATGCCTTTCGGAACATTTGTGTTTGAGCATGAAGCATTCATCAGCGGAAAGTTTGATACGCATTTTGTAAAAAATTATTATACGCCTGAAAAAATAAAAGAAAAACAAAAAGCCAATGCAGAGATTGCGGCTATTGTTGCTTTGAAATATCATTTGGAATTGCAAAAGCAATTAACTCCATTGGAAAATAAAACGACGAGTTGGAAGAGAAGATTGGCGCATTAGGCAGCACCCTTAGAGCTTTGCTCAGTGTTGAATAGAATTAAGAACGTACAAGAGTGCGACGCAACAAAAGTTTGATAGCAGCACTTAAGCCGGTAACACAAAAAAATAAATTTATGAAATCGAAAGTTGAAATATTAAGAGAAAAAATTGCTGAAGGAAAACTGGGTGGAGGTGTTAAGCGTATTGAAACTCAGCATAAAAAAGGAAAACTTACTGCACGTGAACGTGTGCAATTATTGATGGACCCCGGCTCTTTTGAAGAAGTGGGTGCATTGGTAACACACCGCACCAAAGAGTTTGATATGGAGAAACAAAAATTTTATGGCGATGGAGTAGTAACAGGTTATGGTACGGTGAATGGAAGATTGGTGTATGTGTTTGCACAGGACTTTACAGTATTTGGCGGAGCGCTTTCTGAAACACATGCTGAAAAAATTTGCCGCATTATGGATATGGCCATGAAAACAGGTGCACCAATGATTGGATTAAACGACAGCGGTGGTGCACGCATACAGGAAGGTGTACGTTCACTCGGTGGTTATGCTGATATCTTCTATCGTAATGTGCAATCAAGTGGTGTGATTCCTCAAATATCTGCCATCATGGGCCCATGCGCAGGGGGCGCTGTGTATTCACCCGCCATGACAGATTTTACAATTATGGTGGAGAACACAAGCTATATGTTTGTTACCGGCCCCCACGTTGTGAAAACAGTAACCAATGAAGAAGTAACCAGTGAAGAACTCGGTGGTGCGTCAGCACATTCAACCAAAAGCGGTGTTACACATCTTACTGCGGCTAATGATATGGATTGCATTAGCCAGGTAAAACAATTGCTGAGCTATATGCCGCAAAACTGTGAAGATGTGGTTGTGAAACTTCCATATACGATTGGTGATGAAACAAGAGAAGAATTGGAAAGTATTGTGCCCGAAAGCGCCAATCAACCTTATGATATGCGCAGGGTTATTGAAGGTATTTGTGATAAAGAAACGTTCTTTGAAGTACATAAAGATTATGCTGAAAATATTGTTGTTGGTTTTGCACGGCTTGCAGGAAGAAGCGTAGGTATTGTTGCCAATCAGCCACAAAGTCTTGCAGGTGTGCTTGATATTGATTCATCCATTAAAGGCGCACGGTTTACACGTTTCTGCGATTGCTTTAATATTCCATTGTTAGTTCTGGTAGATGTGCCGGGTTTTTTACCGGGCACTGACCAGGAGTGGAACGGCATTATCACCAACGGTGCAAAACTATTGTATGCCTTTAGTGAAGCAACAGTGCCAAGAGTAACCGTGATTACCCGAAAAGCTTACGGCGGCGCTTATGATGTAATGAACAGTAAACATATTGGCGCCGATATGAACTATGCCTGGCCCACTGCAGAAATTGCGGTGATGGGTGCAAAAGGCGCCAGTGAAATTATTTTCAAAAATGAAATTGCTGCCGCTGAAGACCCTGCTAAAAAATTGCTGGAAAAAGAAGCAGAGTTTGCTGAGCTCTTTGCCAATCCATACACTGCTGCTGAGCGTGGGTTTATTGATGAAGTAATTGAACCAAGGGAAACAAGAAAGAAACTTATCAAAGCATTTGCCATGCTGGAGAACAAGGTAGCCAAGCGGCCAAGGAAGAAGCATGGAAATATTCCGTTGTAGTAAACAGAAATACCAGAATTGACTTGTTGATTTGTAATAATTTTTGTTGTAAGTATCAGGGTGTAATTTTGAAGCAGTAGTCTGACTGTTTTTTTTGCAGTTTTTTTCTATAATGCTTCTGTGTTTTAATTGTAACCATTTTAGGTTAAATTAGCAGCAGCGGCTTCTGGGCTGTAATTTAAAAAATGAAAAAAGCCATCCTGCTCAGTTGTATTCTTTTTTATTCACTTGCTGTTGCTGCACAGTTAAAACAAAAAATTTTAAAAGGAAGACGTAATAAATCAGAAAGCCAGTACACTTTAGATAAAAATCAATTGCAGTTTGACTGGGAAACCGGTCATGAAACTATTAACAATGTGTGAGCGCCACGGTGTATCCCAACCTGGCTATTCGCTACGGCATCAGCAAGCGATTGGAAATAAACACAGAACTCAGTTTTCTTTCTGCAACCGGTAAAACATCGTTTAAACAAACAGCAACAGGTTTTGAACCTGTAATGCCCGGCATCAACTATTTGCTTCTTGATGAAACTGCAAACGCACCCGCCATCATTCTTACAGCGCAGGCAGCATTACCATTTTTGGCCTCTAAAAATTTTACTGCCAGCTATCTGGCACCAACACTACAAGCCAATTTTCAAAAGACCATTAAAAAATGGGGGTTGGGCATCAGCGCCGGTGCATTTTGGGATGGCTTTAATCCCAAAGCATCTTTCATTTATAATGCAACGGTAGCTTATAATTGTACTGATAAATGGGTTGTATCTTCAGAACTCTTTGGTTTTATAAACAGCGGCACTCCGCAGCATAACATGGATATCAACCTGGCGTATCAAAAAAGTAAGTATTTCCAGTTGAGATGTACAGGAGGTATTGGTTTGTCTTCCGCTGCTCATAAAAGTTATTTTGCAATAAACGGAAGCCGGGCGTTCAGTTTAAAAAGAAAACAGGGCGCTTAAATTATTCAAACAAACTCAATTGGTTTTGGTGTTTTACTTGTTTTCTTTTTTGTGTGGAAGATGAAACAGTTGCTGTTGTTTCTATTGTAAATAGCTCAGACTCTTTATACCTGCCTGCAACAACAACCTGCACATTACCTGCATAAGGTGCAAATAATTCCTCCACTATCTGCGGTTTATTATTGTTTTGCGAAAGATGCGAAAGAATAAGCAGTTGCAGATGCGGCGCTTTATAGTTGAGAAATAAATCCAGTGCCTGCCGGTTGCTCAGATGCCCTTCATCTCCGCTGATGCGTTGTTTGAGGTGATAGGGATAACCTCCGTTCATAAGCATGTCTTCACAATAATTGCTTTCAAGAAAAACAGCATGGCATTGTGCAAAATGTTTTAACACCTGTTTGCAGGCATAGCCAATATCTGTAATTACTCCAATGTTGATGCCGTTGCTTTTTACCACAAAACTGTGCGGATCATCTGCATCATGACTTTTGGTGAACGGAAGAATTTCCAATGCGCCAATGTGTATGGTTTTATTTTTTGAAAAAGATGTAATAAGATGCGGTTCTAACTTCAAATTGCTGTTTCGTAAAGTGGCAGGCGTAATATAAACCGGCAGTTGAAATTTTTTACTCAGTACTTCCAGCCCGGAAATATGATCAGCATGCTCATGCGAAATGAAAATGGCTTTTATTTTTTTAATATCAAGTTCCAACCGCTTCAATCGTTTCTCTGTTTCACGACAGCTTAACCCGGCATCAATCAGCACAGCATCGTTGCTGTTACCAACATAATAGCAATTGGCATTACTGCCGCTGTTGAGTGATGCAATTTGGATGGACATGGGTGCAAATGTAAGCAGGGTATAGGGATTGCGAACATTGCAATAAACTCAAGCTCCTTAAATCTGTAACTTTTCATTTAAATGCTGTGTATCACAAACTAAAAACTCTTTTTTATCCGCAACAACCTTTACCTTTCAAGTCTAAATTTTACAACATGCTCCGTTTACTTTTAATCAGCATTATTTTATTGTTTGTTTCAGATATTGCATTTACTCAACCATCAGGTGCCGGCAATCAAAAACTCATAACAGCTTTTGACAGCATCATGAAAAAAGAATTCAAACCCAATGAACCCGGCGCCAGTGTAATTGTGGTAAAAAAGGGTGAAGTGCTGTATAAAAAAGGATTTGGCATGGCTGATATGGAGCTAAACGTACCTGTAAATGCAGATATGATTTTCCGTCTCGGTTCCATCACCAAGCAATTTACCGCTCTTGCCATTATGCAGTTGGCAGATAAAGGGAAACTATCGCTGTCTGACCTGCTCACCAAATACATTCCTGATTATGCCATTAAAGAACCCATTACCATTGAACAATTACTCAATCATACATCCGGCATAAAAAGTTATACCAATGTGGATAGTTTCTGGGCGCAGATGCGTACCGACTTAACGCCCAGGCAAATCATTAAACTCACTGAAAAAGATACGCTGGAGTTTAAACCCGGCACCAAATGGAATTACAACAATACCGGTTATGTTATTCTCGGATACATTATTGAAAAAGTTGCAGGCATTAGCTATGAAACCTATGTGCAGCAAAATTTATTTGCCCCGGCCGGAATGAAAAATTCTTATTATGGGAATGAATCAAAAATTATTAAGAACCGTGCAAAAGGTTATAAAAAGAACGGAACTGAATTTCAAATTTCTGATTATATCAGTATGACCCTGCCTTATGCCGCCGGTTCATTGATTTCAACAGTTGAGGATTTGTGGAAATGGAATAAGGCATTATACAGTTACCAATTAGTAAAGAAAGAGTGGGTAGATAAAGCGATTACTCCTTATGTACTTCCCGACGGCAGTTCAACAGGTTATGGATTTGGTTTATCTGTTGCCAATGTGCAGGGAAGTAAATCTATAGAACATGGAGGAGGTATTCCCGGCTTTTTAACTGATGGAATTTATTTGCCCGGTGAACAGGTGTTTGTGGCCGTTTTTTCAAACTGCGATTGTAAAAGGCCCGATGCTGTTACAACTAAACTTGCAGCAATTGCCATTGGTAAACCATACAATTATAAAGCGCTTCCTATAACAGAAGCTGATGCCAAACAGTTTGAAGGAGTGTACATAAATAAAAATGAAGAGCGTATTATAAAATGGAAAGAGGGAAAGCTTACTTCACAAAGAAGCGGCGGTAATCTTTTTACCATCAATATGTATGCAAAAGATAAGTTTTTCTTTGATGATTCTTTTTCATTCATTGAGTTCACAAGAAACACAAAAGGAGTTATTGAAGGCTTAAAATTTAAAAGCAGAACAGAAGAAGTAACCTGGAGCAAAAGCGATAAACCCCTTCCTTCTGAAAAAAAGATTGTAACGGTTGCTCCGGAAATTCTGAAAGATTATGTGGGCGCTTACCAACTGGCTCCCAATTTTATTATTACCATTACTCTGGAAGAAAATCAACTTTACGGACAGGCAACCGGTCAAAGTAAATTATTGCTGCAGCCAATTTCCAATACAAGGTTTAAAGTAAAAGATGTAGAAGCAGAAGTGGAATTTAAGCAAAATGCTGAAGGAAAAACGGAATCATTGGCGCTGCACCAGGGTGGCAGGGAAGTGCCGGGCAAGAAACAATAAACCGTGGTTGAAAAAAGGGTTTAGCAGATTTTTATTCTTCCAAAATAGTTTTGTTCCGTGTGTTGATAACAACAGAACAGTATGAAATGAACCATAAAGATGTTCTTTGTGTAACATGGAAAATCAATATTGTTTAAGCAAATAATACCTGGCAACTTAAATATCAGGAAATTACTGCACTAATTTTTTAATGAGCGCTATTTGCCCCATGTGGTAATGCGTATGCTCTATTAAGCCTGCAATATTCCTGCAGAGCGTTCCGTATTTACCATCAATAAAATATTCATTCCATTTTGATTCGGGCCATTGTTCAATGAGGGATGCAAGCGCTTCAGCATCTGCAAAGAGTTGATTGATTAATTGCTGCCATGCTTCTTCATTGTTGATGGCTGGACAATCATAGCTCTTGCTGTCGTGTGCATCCAGCACTCCTGTTTGTAAAGCATGCAGCACTGCATGAGCATAATAGTTGATATGAAATACCAATGCAGCAATGGTATTAAAGTTGTGCACTTTTGTTGTGGCCTGCAACTGTGTAATACCGCTGAGTAAACTTTGCATGTTTACACCGGTGTAGTTGCCGCCGGTGTGTGCAGAGCGGATGTGATTGGCCAGTTGTTGAGAGAGATTCATAGCGAAATATTGAGAAGAAGTAATGACTTAATGAGTTTTGATTTGTATCAAAGATAATTTCATTGGATTATTTAGTGAAAGCCAATTATTATAATGCCCGGGAGATTTCTCAATCCGCCGCAAGAGTGAAATTATTCAGTCAGTAAGATGGCTACTTTCGAAATGACGGCGTGTTTTGCTGTGATGATTTATAAAACAGGAACACTCTGCTTTTATTTGTTTGAGTGATGAATAACAGGAGACGTCATTTCGACGAAGGAGAAATCTCTAACATTTCAAGCTGTTATTTTTTAATAAACCTTTTCAACATATTTTGTTGAAACATAAATAAATGTTGACTGGCTGCTGGACAATGTCATTAAGTTAAGCATCACCTCGACCGCAGGGAGAGGTCTCATAAATTTCTTACTGACAGAATTTTATGAGATGTCTTCCCGTAAAAACGGGACAAGCTGTTCCTCGGCATGACGAAACGCTTAACTTAATGACATTGGGCTGCTGGATTGAAGTGAAAAGCGTAACGAAGTGAAGCTTGTAACGTAAAGCCGGATAACAGTTGATGTGTGCACATAAGCAAACAGCCCCCAACTATCTACACATTCACAATCAGCACCGGTATATCCAGTTCATGCCGCACTGCTTCAATGGTTTCGCCAAACACATAATCTTTTAATCCTTTATGACGGTGAGCGCCCATAATGAGTAAATCAGCTTTGCTCTCTTTTACAAGACGAACAATTTCTTTAATACGGCTGCGGTAACCAAGTGCAATGCTTACGTTATAACCCATCTGTTGTAATGTGGCAGCATATTGTTCCAAACGTTCACGGTCTTTACGGGTTTCAAAATCATCACTGGCTTCTCCCAACAGTTTGGCAGGAGCGGTTTCCACTACATGTAATAAAATATAGCTGGCTTCTTTGCGGCCCTGGTTGAGTGCGTATGCAATAAGCTTTTCATCATTCTCACTAAAATCAAGTGCAGCAGCAATGGTGTTTACCTGCGGCACTGATAGATTGGTAAGCAGCGGCGCTTCTTTGTGCAATACAATACTTGCTTTTTGTTTTCGTTTTTTAAGCAGCGGTAACAACGTCATCATTAAAAACAACCATATAAAACCAAATGCCAATAAAGGGATGACGATTTTCCAAAACATATTTCCATCACTGCTGTACACACTTAAAATTTCCTGCACCACCAACCGAACATTTAAAAAAACAAGAATACCTGCAATGAGCCATGCAAAAAATTTGGTAAGTGGTTTAATGGCAAACTCACCCATCGTTTCTTTATCGCTCACAAAATGAATGAGTGGTATTACAGCAAAACCCAATTGCAAACTTAATATCACCTGGCTGAATACAAGCAGATCATCTACTTTTTCTTCGCCATAAATTACAATCACTAAAACAGCAGGTGTAATTGCAATTAAACGTGTTATTAACCTGCGCAACCATGGATTAATGCGAATACGGAGATAACCTTCCATTACAATTTGCCCGGCCAGTGTACCGGTAACTGTACTGCTTTGCCCGGCAGCAATTAATGCTACTGCAAAAAGGATGGGTGCAAATTTATTGCCAAGCAGCGGCGCTAATAATTTATGTGCATCTTCAATCTTTGCCACTTCTGTATTGCCGGTGGTATAAAATACAGTTGCTGCTAAAATTAAGATGGCTGCATTTACAAAGAAAGCGGCGTTGAGAGCAATGGTGCTGTCAATAAAATTATACTTGAGTGCGGTGCGGATGCTTTTTTTATCCGTTCCTATTTTTCTTGTTTGCACCAATGCAGAATGTAAATACAGATTATGCGGCATTACCGTAGCTCCAATGATACCTACTGCAATATAAAGCGCTTTATCGCTTAATGCTGTTGGAATAAAACCAGTGGCCACTGCACCCAATGGCGGTTTGGCCAAAATAATTTCAATTAAAAAACATCCGCCAATAGTTGCAACCAGTACAATAATAAAAGCTTCCAGTTTACGGATGCCGTAATTCTGTAACCATAATAATAACAAAGTATCAAATACAGTTATTCCCACACCCCATATCAAAGGCAAACCTGTTAAAAGATAAATACCCAATGCCATGCCCAGCACTTCTGCTAAATCACATGCTGCAATAGCAATTTCTGCAAGAATGTATAAACAAAAATTTACTGCTGGCGGATATACTTCTCTGTTCGCCTGTGCTAAATCTCTTCTTCTTACAATGCCCAAACGTGCACTTAAACTTTGCAACAGCAATGCCATTAAATTACTCATGAGCAATACCCAAATAAGCTGATAGCCAAATTGTGCGCCGCCCTGCAAATCGGTGGCCCAGTTGCCGGGATCCATATAACCAACACTTACCAAATAAGCCGGGCCTGCATACGCCAAAATTCTTCTCCACCCTTTGCGTGGGAGCGTGGTGTCCACTGTTTCATGAACTTCGCTGAGAGAGGTGGAGGTATGTTGTATAAGTTTACTCATTATTATAATTCAAATTTTATTACTGGTTATGAGTTACGTGTTATGAGTGAGCTCAATGATTATCATACTAACTGTAGTGAAACTACCCGTAACTCATAACACTTAACACATAACTGTATTTACACCGTTTTCACAAATATCTTCTTCGCCAACTGTTCACTTAACGTAATCAGCGGCTGGTTTCTTAATTTAATTTCAACAGAAGCATCAAAGCTGTTGCGTTGTTTAATTTCTAATTTGGTACCGATGCTGATATTTTTTTTGTTGAGCAGTTCCAGCAGGCTGCTGGTTTGATCGCCCACACCGGTTACAGTTGCTGAAATGTTTTCTTTGAGCTCATGTAGAGAAATTTGATTGAGTGTTTCCATTTTACCACTGCCATCAGGAATAGGATCGCCATGCGGATCAAAACGTGGGTTGCCCAGAAAATCATCCAGGCGTTTAATTAATTCATTGCTGCTCACGTGTTCCAGTTCTTCGGCAATGGCATGTACTTCATCCCAGTTGAATTTTAATTTTTCCACCAAAAAAAATTCCCAAAGCCTGTGCTTGCGGATAATGCTGAGTGCAACTTTCTTTCCATCGGCATTGAGCTTTACACCATAGTAGGGCTGATAGTTCAACAGCTTTTTTTCTTTGAGCCGTTTGAGCATATCGGTAACAGATGCCGGTTTTGTTTGCAGTTCAGCCGCCAGTTCATTGGTGGTAACATTATTGTCGGCCTGCTGTAAATGCCAGATGGCTTTGATATAATTTTCTTCGGCAATTGAAAAATTCATGTGATATGAAAATAAAATTTAGGCAAATCTAAAAATAAATCGCCATGGAAGCAACTTTTTTTGCCACGGAGGCACGGATGAGCACGGAGGAAAAATAAAACACCTTCACGTTTGCTCTGAATCTCTGCGGCAATTGCGTTTGATTGCCACTGTTTGATTGCCACGGAAATCCGGAGGACACGGAATTCTTATTTTCAGTGTATTCCGTGCCTCCGTGGCAATTGTATTTGCTTGCCACTGATTTTTCTGCCACGGTAATTCGGACAACACAATGCATTTATATTCCGTGTATTCCGTGCCTCCGTGGCAAACACATTTTAAACCCAATACGTTCTCCTTTTTAATATAAACCCTGTGTAAATTGTTCAAATTTTTTAAACCATATTTTGTGGCACAATTTTGATGAACTATATTCACAAAAACGAACCAAATATGAGCAGGTTTATTACGCTCCTGTTATTGATAGTAACTGCTGCTGCCTGTAAAGAAAAAAAGCAAAAAACCGTGGCTGATGCTGATCTGTCGCTCAGCGATTTTATTGCACTTGCCCCTGAGGTGAAACTTCCGTACATCATCAATGATTCTTTGCTGGTGAAAAAAGAAACGGATTCAGCAGCTATTAATACAACCGTGTTTCAGACTTTTATTCCTGATTCTGTTTTTACAGCCAGCTTTCCGCAGGCAAAAACTTTAAAACTGTTTTTACTGGGTAAATCAACTGAAGCCAAAAAAGGAACTTATGTATTTGTAAAATCGGTAACCGGCGCTAAAAAAGCTATACATTTTTTCTACTTTAAAGAAAACAAAACCTGCCTGGGCCACATGAAACTGCACAGTAATGAAAACACAACCGGTAACCAGTATTGCAAAATTGATGGCCGTTATAATATTTCTTTCATTAAAGAACAGAAAACACCTACAGGTGAATACTGGACGGATGAGCGGCTCTACTATATGGATGGTAATGGTAAAATGATTTTAACCATGACTAACAGCACGCAAGATAAGAGTGATGAAATTATGGGCAACCCTATTGATACTTTGCCAAGGAAAAATAAATTCTCAGCCGATTATTCCAATGATAAAAAGAACCTTGTTTCAGTGAGGGACGGAAACACACCGGAAAAGTTTCAGTTCTTTATTCATTTCAGTAAGCAGAATGGTGATTGTGTGGGGGAAATAAAAGGAGAAGGGGAGTTTACAACACCGGGTAAGGGTGTGTTTCATGATGATGAAAGCCCGTGTGAAATAATCTTCAGCTTCAGCAGCGGCAGTGTAACCATCAAAGAAAGTAACGGCTGCGGAAGTTACAGGGGCATCACCTGTTTTTTTGAAGGAACTTACACTAAAAAGAAAGAGCCGGTAAAGCCAAAAGCAACGGTGAAGAAAAAATAGATGGGTGATGTGCATAGATGACCACTGCTGATGTATATAGCGGTTATGGCCGCAATCATTTTATTGAATCATCAACAAGTAAAGTATAAACAAAAATGTCTCAGGTCTTAATAAAAAACATCGTACGGCAGCTTAATGAAATTCAGGATGGCTCCCTTTGGTTTGATCAGTGCTTTAAAGAAAAAACAGATCAACTCACAGATGCGGAGGCTTTCACAAGACCAATACCTCAGGTGCACAGTGTAGCCGAGCATATCTCCCATATACTGGAGTGGCGAAAAGAATGTATGCTCAGGTTTAAAGGACAAAGAACAGATTTAATGAACAGCGCTGATGATTGGAAAGACAATGATACACTAAGCAAAATTGGCTGGACGGAATTGAAAAAACTTTTTTTTGAAAGTACAGTAACATTAGTGAATGTCCTTGAAAACCAGGAGGATGCTTATTTGGAAACAAAATTCCCTGACACGGAGTACAATTTTCATTATTTAATTGAAGGGATTATACAACACGACTTATATCATCTTGGGCAGATAGGCATAACAATCAAACTGCTGAATCATAAAAAATAGCAAGCCTGAATTACTTCACAGCATAATTTCAAAAAAAACATGAACAACAGAATCAACATCAGCTCCGGCTCACCATGGGAAGATATTGTGGGTTATTCAAGAGCTGTACGTATTGGAAATATCATTGAAGTAGCGGGCACTACTGCAGTTGATGGTGATCAGCTTGTTGGCGGAGACAGCATGTATGAACAAACCAAATACATTCTTCAAAAAATTGAAAAGGCATTGGTTGCTGCAGGTGCTTCCATGGAAGATGTGGTGCGCACACGAGTGTATGTAACTGACATCAGCCAGTGGGAAGAAGCGGGCAGGGCGCATGGAGAAGTTTTTAAAACCATTAAGCCCGCCTCCGCCCTGGTGCAGGTAAGCGCTCTCATCAACCAACAGATGTTAGTGGAAATAGAAGCAACTGCAATCGTTTCCGAAAAATAGTTGTTAATAACACGCTTTGCACAAAAGAATCTTGTTTAAGTTTTTAAGGCTATATTGCGGCACTTTTTAGCGAAAACCAACTCGTTTATGACGTTTACAAATTTCAAAGCGCCTTTTAGTGTTGACAGTAATTATTCTAAAAAAGTGGCTTATTTCTCTATGGAGTTTGCCGTGCATCAACCCTTGAAAATTTACAGCGGTGGTTTAGGATTTTTAGCAGGCTCACACATGCGGAGTGCATACGAACTCAAACAAAATTTAATTGGTATTGGTATTTTGTGGAAGTATGGTTATTACGACCAGGCCCGCAACCAGGATCAAACCTTGCAGGTGCAGTGGAATGAAAAAATCTACAACTTCTTAGAAGATACCGGTATTAAATTTCAGATCAACATTCATGAGCACCCGGTGTGGGTAAAAGCATGGTATTTAAACCCGGAGACGTTTAAAACGGCACCGATGTTTTTGCTGAGTACTGATTTGCCGGAGAATGATTATGTATCGCAAACCATCAGCCATCGTTTATATGATGCCAATGTGGCTACTAAAGTGGCACAGTTTATTTTGCTGGGTGGGGGCGGTGCAAAGCTCATTGATGAACTGGGCTTTAATCCGGATGTGTATCATTTAAATGAAGCACATGCTATTTCTTCTGCATTTTATTTGTATAAAAAGTATGGAAGTGTTGATGATGTTAAAAAACGCTTGGTGTTTACAACCCATACGCCCGAAGAAGCAGGCAATGAAAAGCATGATATTTATTTGTGCGAAAAGATGAGTTATTTCTGCGGTGTGCCTTTGGAAGAAGTGCGGAAGATAACGGGTATTACGGATGATCAGTTCAATCATTCGCTGGCGGCTCTGCGTTTTGCACGCATTGCCAATGGTGTGAGTGCACTGCATGGTGAAGTGAGCCGTAAAATGTGGAGCCATTATGAAAACATTGCACCCATCCTCAGTGTTACCAATGCACAGAACTGGCGTTACTGGGCTGATAAGCAGTTGTATTATGCCATGGATGAAAATAATGATGAACGTTTTGATGACCGTAAAAAATATTTGAAGAAACGTGCCATGGATATTGTGGCCGATCAGACAGGAAAACTGTTTGATCCCAATGTATTCACTATTGTATGGGCAAGACGTTTTGCGGGTTACAAACGGGCAGATTTATTAACCAGGGATACAGAACGTTTTAATACGTTGATGAATAATAAAAAATATCCTGTGCAGGTGATCTGGGCCGGTAAACCTTACCCGGTTGATTATCCCGCCATCAGTGAGTTTAATAATCTCGTTCATATCAGTAAGAATTATAAGAACATGGCGGTATGCACAGGTTATGAGCTTTCATTGAGCAAACGGCTGAAACAGGCGGCTGATGCATGGCTCAACAATCCACGTGTGCCACGTGAAGCCAGCGGCACCAGTGGTATGACGGCGGCTATGAACGGCGCAGTCAACTTCAGTACGTTTGACGGATGGATCTGTGAATTTGCCAATCATGGTAACAACAGTTTTATTGTTCCGCCCATTGATTATACAAGTGTGCATGTAACCGAGCAGGATCAGTACGATCTGGACCAGGTGTACGAAGTGCTGGAAAAACAAATTTTACCGTTGTACTATGATAATTATAATGTGTGGCGGCAGATAACTCAGAATGGAATGAGAGATGTTCGTTTTCAGTTTGACAGTAACCGGATGGCGGCTGAATATTATGAGTTGTTGTATAAGACAAAGTGAGGGGGAACGGCGTGAGTCGTGAGCCGTGAGTTGTGAATGGTGAATAGTCAATAGTGAATGGTGGCATCTTTATAAAATTGAGGCTGGTTGAAAGACCGGCCTTTTTTGGTTTTGGAAGCAGAGGCATGTAGTACTATTTGGCGTTTGTTGCGTCGCATTCCGACGCTTTGGTCGGCATCGAGACCTTATGCGTCTCGACTCTTGTACAAAGGTAATTCTACTCTTCACTTTTCAACATGTATGCAATTTATTCAGCACTTTGCTTTGCGTGGGCTGTGCAATGTTCCTCTCCTTGAGGAGAGGTTAGGTGAGGTGCTTTATAAATTTTCAAACTGCTCTATTTTATAAACACTCTTTGGGTAGTGTGGGCTGTGTAAAGATTCTTCCCCCACGGGGGGATTGAAGGGGCTTCTTTTTCTCTTACTTTTATTTCATGAACGCATATTCCAAAACCTTTGAACTCCGCTGGAGCGATGTGGATGCCAACATGCACGTGATGCATTCCCGTTATTATGAACTGGGCGCTCATTGCCGTATGAGTTTTTTATATGAACATGGTATTACACCGGAGCTGTTTAAAAAAGAATTGTTTGGCCTTATTTTGTTTCGTGAAGAATGTACTTTCAGAAGGGAGCTGGTGGCAGGTGAAATTGTTACGGTAAGTTTTGCATTAACCAAAGCCAGGAAAAACGGAAGCCGTTTTAGCGTATATCATGAAATTAAAAAAGCAGATGGCACCGTTGCTGCCATCATGCATGCTGATCTGGCATGGATGGATTTGATGAAACGAAAACTTACAATTCCTCCTTCCATTGTTACAGCGATGATTGAAGATTCGCCAAAGGTGGAAGGGTTTGTGATG
>JAIEQM010000058.1 GCA_019747705.1 Chitinophagaceae bacterium
TGCCTTTTATTTTAAAACACCAACTTTATTAACATTTGGGGATATCATATGTTTAATTTAGATGCGTTTGCCCTGTTGTTTTTTGGTGAATCAAACATCCTTCCTATATTCAGGCATAATTCCTTCAAACCCAGTTTCATGGAAATAATACATGTTAGTGCGGAATGTTACCCGGTAGCCAAAGCAGGCGGTTTGGGTGATGTGGTGGGCGCCCTGCCCAGGTACCTTAATGATGCAGGCCATATTGCAAAAGTGGTGATGCCCATGTACCGCACCAAATTTTTAGCCAATAACCAGTGGGAGGTAGTGCATAAAGGGGCTACCAACATGGGCGATTATTTTTTTAATTACACCGTTATTAAAGAAGCAAATAACAAACTGGGTTTTGATTTGTATCTCATTGACATTTATGGTTTGCTGGACAGGGAAAAGATTTATGGATATAACGATGACGCCCAGCGTTTCACTGCCTTTCAAATTGCTTTTGCTGACTGGCTCAGCAGTTGGATGCACCGCCCGGATGTAATACATGTGCACGACTATCATGCAGGGCTTATTCCTTTTCTCATACAGTATTGCTACCGTTACAATCATTTATCAACCATACCCACTGTATTAACCATTCACAATGCACAATACCAGGGATGGATGGGCTGGGATAAAAGTGTTTGGATTCCGCCTTATGATACATGGAAAACCGGCATGCTTGATTGGGAAAACACCATCAACCCACTGGCAAGCGCTATTAAATGTGCAGCAAAAGTTACAACCGTAAGCCCGAGCTATTTAAATGAATTACGTTACATGAGTAACGGTCTGGAAGCATTGTTTGAATATGAGCGTGGAAAATGCAGCGGTATTTTAAATGGTATTGATGCAGATGTGTGGGATCCTGCTGCAGATACTTATATTAAAGATGATTACAGTGTTGAAAATGTTGAAGAAGGCAAAGCCAAAAACAAAGCCCGTCTTTGTGAGCAGTTTGGTTTGGATATGGATAAACCTTTGTTTGTTTTTATTGGGCGATTGGTGGGTGAAAAGGCAGCCGATATTTTACCTGCTGTAATTGGCGATTCATTTTATTATGTTGGCAGGCGTATGAACTTTTTAATTTTGGGCAGCGGCGATCCGCAGGTTGAAGCAGAGTTAAACGGTATGATGCCCATTTCGCAAAACGATTACAGTTGTTATATTGGTTATAATGAAGCATTGAGCCATTTAATGTATGCCGGCGCTGATTTTTTATTGATGCCAAGCAGGGTGGAGCCATGCGGCCTCAATCAAATGTATGCCATGCGTTACGGAACAGTACCAATGGTTCGCAATACAGGCGGGTTAAGAGATACCGTAAAAGATATAGGAGCCAGCGATGGTTACGGGCTTGTGTTTGAACATGCATCAGCAGGAGATGTTACCCATGCTGTGTGGCGGGGTGTTCAACTCTTCCAGGATAAGAAACGATTTCATCAAAGCAGGGAGTATATGATGAAATTGGATTTCAGTTGGGAAAAAAGTATTCAACAATACATAACTTTATACCAGTCACTTTAATCATTTCACCTAAATATTTTTTTATGCCGGGTTTGAGTATTTCCAGAAGCACATTGTCCATCATATTAGGCGGTGGGGCTGGTTCACGTTTGTATCCTTTAACTGCCAGCCGCAGTAAACCTGCTGTTCCCATTGCAGGTAAGTACCGCCTGGTGGATATTCCTATTTCCAACTGTATTAATTCCAACATCAACCGCATGTTTGTATTAACACAGTTCAACTCTGCCTCCTTAAACAAACACATTAAAAACACATATCACTTCAGCGCCTTTAGTACCGGCTTTGTTGATATTCTTGCTGCAGAACAAACGCCCGATAATCCCGGCTGGTACCAGGGCACAGCCGATGCTGTTCGCCAGTGTATGCGCCATGTGCAGCAGCATGATGCCGAATATATTTTAATCCTCAGCGGCGACCAGTTGTACCAGATGGATTTTAATAAAATGATTGAAGAGCATATTGCAAAAGGAGCTGACATCAGCATTGCCACCATACCTGTGGGCGACAGGGAAGCCCCCGAGTTTGGAATATTGAAGAGTGATGAAAAAAGCATGATCACTTCCTTTATTGAAAAACCAAAAAAAGAAATTTTGGGTGAATGGGTGAGCGATACCGGGGCAGAAATGCAGCGGATGGGCCGCAACTATCTTGCCTCCATGGGTATTTATATTTTCAACCGAAACCTCTTGCTTGATTTGTTGATGGAAGAGCATAAAGACGCCACCGATTTTGGTAAAGAAATTATACCATCCTCCATTGATAAATATAAAGTGGCCAGTTACCAGTATGATGGTTACTGGACGGATATTGGAAATATCTACAGTTTCTTTGAAGCCAATCTTGCATTAACTGCAGAAATACCTGATTTTAATTTGTTTGATAATGAAAAACCTGTGTACACACGTGCACGCATGCTGCCGCCTGCAAAAATCAGCGGTACCACTTTAGAAAAAACAATTATTGCAGAAGGTTCCATTATACTGGCAAGCCGTGTGGAAAACAGTGTCATTGGTATTCGTACACGCATTGGTCATGGTACTACCGTTGTGAGCAGTTATATTATGGGTACAGATTTTTATGAAACACTGGAAGAAATGCTGCATGCGGCTGAACGTGGTGTGCCTAAAGTGGGTATTGGCGAACGTTGCTATATTAAGAACGCCATCATTGATAAGAATTGCCGTATTGGTAATGATGTGCGCATTAACGGCGGTTCTCATTTGCCCAACACAGACCATGCTTTATACACAGTGAAAGATGGAATTGTGGTGGTAAAGAAAGGGGCGATATTGCCGGATGGATTTGTAATTTAAGCCCCGATTCCTGGGGGGAATTTTTATACTGTTTATTTAACCAACATCTCAGCAGGGTGAGATAACAACTATTGATTATGGCAGGAGGAACTACAATCAGCTCTTCAGCGGAAGGGCTTACCCCAAAACCACGTTTATCTTTTTGGCAAATCTGGAACATGAGCTTCGGCTTTTTAGGAATCCAGTTTGGATTTGCATTACAAAACGGAAACGCTTCACGCATATTAAGAACATTTGGCGCTGATGTTGAACATCTTTCCTGGTTTTGGCTGGCGGCGCCACTTGTTGGTATGATAGTTCAACCCATTGTTGGGCATTACAGTGATAAAACATGGAATCGTTTGGGAAGAAGAAGACCTTATTTCTTAACGGGTGCAATTCTTTCATCTGTTGCTTTGTGTTTAATGCCCAATGCTTCATTGTTTACTGCAATTGCACCGGCTTTGTTTATTGGAGCAGGTATGTTGATGATTATGGATGCATGTTTTAATCTTGCCATGGAACCATTTCGTGCATTAGTTGCAGATAACTTGCCCGATTCACAAAGAACAACCGGCTTCTCTGTTCAAACATTTTTAATTGGTGTAGGCGCTATTGTGGGTTCGGCTTTCCCGTGGATGCTTACCAATTGGTTTGGAATATCTAACAAAGCAGATGAAGGTATCGTGGCTGATAATGTAAAGTGGGCGTTTTATCTGGGCGCTGCTGTTTTTATAACTGCTATTCTCATTACTGTATTTAAAACAAAAGAATATCCGCCTGATGAATATGAAAAGTATCATGGTAAAAATGAAGATCATGGTGCAGGCCTCGGAAATATTTTTAAAGACTTTGCGAAAATGCCCAAGACCATGAAGCAACTGGGGCTTGTTCAGTTCTTCAGTTGGTTTGCATTGTTTGGCATGTGGGTTTTTACCAATGATGCAGTTGCAACTCATACTTACGGATTATCCATTGAAGATAAAAGTTCTGATGCTTACCGTAATGCCGGTGATTGGGTGGGAATTTTATTCAGTGTTTACAATGCGGTATCTGCGGTATGGGCTTTATGTTTACCGTTAATTGCATCTAAGCTTGGACGTAAAAAAACACATTCACTTTCATTAATCTGTGGTGGTGCGGGCTTGATTTCTTTTTATTTCTTTAAAGACCCCAAACTTCTTATCATTTCCATGATAGGAGTGGGAATTGCATGGGCAAGCATATTGGCAATGCCTTATGTAATTCTTTCCAGTTCAATACCTCCGGGCAAAATGGGTATTTACATGGGTATCTTCAACATCTTTATTACGTTCCCCCAAATATTAAACGGACTAATTGGTGGCCCAATGGTAAAAAATGTGTACAACAATCAACCTATTTATGCTATTGTTCTGGCAGGCATATTTATGCTGTGTGCTGCTGTAAGTGTAATTTATGTGTATGACCCGGGATCAATTAAAATAAAAGAAGAAAAAATAAGCTAATGAAACAATTTATTCTAACATTCAAGTTACTATGCCTCACAGTAACTTTTTCTTTCGCACAGGTGATGTACAATACTTATCCTGCCAACTGGTGGGTTGGTATGAAGTACAATAAAATTCAATTAATGATTCATGGCGAAGGTGTAGGCAATCATACCGGTTTTACGGCGAAGTATGCAGGTGTAACCATTACCAAAGTCAACAAGTTTGCCAATAAGAATTATGTGATATTGGATATGACCATTGCACCTGCTGCTCAACCCGGCACCATTGGCATCAGTACAAAAAAAGGAAACGAAACGGTCAACTTTGAATTTAATATTGCAGCCAGAAGGCCCGGCAGGGGATCGGCGTTTGCACAAGGTGTTACTTCTGCTGATCTCATGTATCTCATCATGCCCGATCGTTTCAGTAATGGCGATAAAACAAATGATAAAGTGTCCGGCATGAGAGATCAAACACTTCGCCGTGATACGGTGTTCAACCGTCATGGTGGCGATTTAAAAGGCATTGAAAATCATCTGGACTATTTAAAAGACCTCGGCGTTACATCACTATGGCTCAATCCTGTTTGGGAAAATGATATGCCCGAACGCACAGAGCATGGCTACGCATTTACTGATCATTATAAAGTAGATCCACGTCTGGGTGGTTATATGGCTCTTCGTAATCTTGTAAATACCATGCACAAAAAAGGGATGAAGTATGTAAGTGATGCCGTGTACAATCATGTGGGTATTGAGCATGTATTGTTCCGTGATATGCCAGACAGTACCTGGTTTCACCGCTGGCCATCTTTTACACAAACCAATTATAAAGACCAAACCCTGTTTGATCCTTATGCTGCTAAAATTGATAAACAACTAATGAGTGATGGTTGGTTTGTAAAAAGCATGCCCGATTGGGATCACAGCAATATGTTTGTACAAAATTTTTTAATACAGCACGCCATCTGGAGTGTGGAAGAATTTGGTATTGATGGTTTCCGTATTGATACCTATGCGTACAATGACCTGGAGTTTATGAACCGTTGTAACAAAGCTTTGTATGATGAATATCCCAAAATTTCCATCTTTGGTGAAACATGGGTGCATGGTGTTATTAACCAGGCTTATTTCTGCCAGAATGTTTTTGATATAAAGTATAAGAGTAACATGCAGGCTACCACTGATTTTCAAACTTTATTTTATGGTATTACACCAGCCTGTAATGAAAAATTCGGATGGACAGAAGGAGTAAACAAACTTTACACCACACTGGCACAGGATATAGTGTATAAAGACCCGATGCGCCAGGTAATATTCTTGGATAATCATGATATCAGCCGTTTTTATTCTACTGTTGGAGAAGATACCTCCAAATACAAAATGGCTTTTGCATGGCTGCTCACCTGCCGTGGCACTCCGCAAATGTATTATGGCAATGAAATATTGATGACGGGTGTAACACAGCCTAATGATGGTTATGTGCGTTTGGATTTCCCCGGCGGATGGGAAGGTGATGCTGCTAATAAGTTTACTGCTGCGGGGAGAACAGAAAAAGAAAATTCAATATTCAACTATATTAAAACCCTTGCTGACTTTCGCTTAAAATCATCTGCCATTAAAACCGGAAAGATGATGCAGTTTTTGCCGGTGGATGGTGTGTATGTGTATTTCCGTTATGATAATAATCAAACAGTAATGTGTGTGATGAACACATCTGACGAAGCAAAAACCATTGATCTGTCAAGGTTTGCAGAACGAATCAAAACCTTTACAAAAGCATACAATGCAGTTACAGGTATTGAGTTTAACCTGGGCAAAACATTAACTGTTGGCCCTGTTTATAACCTGGTGATGGAATTAAGATAGAATTATTCTTAAACAGAAAAGGCGCAGTTGGTAATACCTGCGCCTTTTTTAATTGTAGGATAGCGAATCACCACAATAAATAGTCCAATAGAAAAGTTATACTATTTAAACATCAAAACTATATTGTCATCTCAACGAAAGAGGGATCTGTTGGGGCTGTGTTCCGCTTGCATTTGCTCCTGGTATAATTTCATGAATACAAAATCAGCTTGTCAGCAATTTCATTCAGCTTATCTACGTTTTCAAATACAAAGCTTTGCCCGGCATCATATAAAAGCTTCAGGTTTTTCTTTTTTACATTATCCATTTCAGGAGATGCTGTTTTTAAACCCGGCTCCAGGCGGCAATAATCGTTTTTATCTGTTCCCTCCAGCGTGTCCCACATTTTAGTGAGATGATAATGAACTGTTTCACTGTTGCCGCTCATCATGATATCAATAATTACCGGAAGCCATTTGATAATACCGGCATTCTTTAAGCTGTCAAATTCATATTTCTTTTTGCTGCTGCCTGTGCCAATACTGATGAGCAGCATATCTTTTGCTGAAGGGAAATCTGCTTTTGGCTGTTTGTAATTTCCGCTTAATACCCGCTGGTCAGTAAACTTTAAACCTCTTGCTTCGCTGTAAGCACATAAAGCAGGATTGTTTACAAATACACCACCGTCAATTAAATATTGGGGGGCATCGCTTAAACTTGAAATCATAGCAGGTTCAAAATAAGTAGGCGCAGCAGAAGTTGCCCTCGCAACATGTTTTATCATAAAATCTTTTACTGTTCCACCCAGTTTTCTGCTGTCGGCGCTGTTAAAAAATATGGCACGCCGCTCGTAGAAGTTGTAAGCAGAAATTACACAGGGCTTAATTAACTGGCTAAGTTTTACATCCCGCAGGTATGTATTAAGTAAAATTTCCAGGTTGTCTGCCGGGAAATTTTCATTCCAGAGTTGAAAATTTTTAAACTGTTGCCAAAAATTTTTATGAAAAATTTTATCGCCATGTTCCATATACAAATTCAAAGCATCTGCTGCTCCGTATTTTGCTTTGGATGAATCGTTTTCGTTGGGGCAGAGATAAATGGAAGTGAGAATGCCACCCGTGCTGGTGCCTGCAATTAAATCAAGATACTCGCCAATCTTTGCTTCACGGTCATTTGTAATGGCACGCAGTCTTTCTTCAAGGTACTGAACAATTGTTGCAGGAATGATACCACGGATACCTCCGCCATCAATGCTGAGTATCCTGATTTTTGAACTGTTGGTCATAGCAGATGTTTTCAGAAATGTACAAATAATTGCCAACAAAAAAAATACCTCATTACGGTTATTCTGCTGAAGCGCTTAATAAAGCCTGTCAATCGTAATAATTTCTTTATTCTATTAAACAATAAGTAAATTACTGCTTCAACCAGCTATGACCACTGCTTCTCTTCAGCGCCGATTAGGATTGTTTCATGCAACGGTACTCAACATGATTGATATGGTGGGTATCGGCCCGTTTATTTCTTTGCCCATTGTTATAGGGTTGGTGGGAGGTATGTATATATGGGCCTGGGTAGCGGGCGCCCTGCTTTCATTTGTGGATGCAATGATCTGGAGCGAACTCGGAGCAGCTTATCCTATGGCAGGTGGCAGTTATAATTTTTTAAAAGAAGCTTACGAAAAAAATAAACTCGGCAGGTTAATGAGTTTTTTGTATGTGTGGCAAACGGTAATACAGGCACCATTGGTAGCTGCATCTGCTGCCATTGGCTTCAGCCATTATTTTTCTTATTTGGTTCCGTTAAATGAATGGCAGCACAAACTTTTGTCAGGCGCAGTAATTGTGCTCATCACGTTTTTATTATACAGGAAGATTGACAGTATCGGAAAGATTGGTACTTTATTATGGGCAGGAGTGGTGTTAACGATGGGATGGATTATTGCAGGCGGTTTAACAAAGGGGAATCTTTCCATTCCTTTTCATGAAGCTACCCTCAATTTTCAGTGGCAGCATATTGCATCCTTTGTATTCGGGCAGGCCTGTATCAAATCTATTTACAGTTATTTGGGTTATTACAATGTTTGTCATTTGGGAGGTGAAATTAAAAAACCCGGAATCAATATTCCACGGAGCATGTTTATTTCAGTGGCAGGTATTGCCATGTTATACCTGGCCATGAATATCAGTGTTACCAGTGTTATTCCCTGGCAGGAAATTCAGCAATGGCAGCACAGTGAAACCAATGAATTTGTAGTGAGTATTTTTATTGAACGCCTGTATGGTGCAGGGGCGGCAAACATTGCAACGGTAATGATACTTTGGGTGGCATTGGCATCCTTATTTGCAGTAATGCTGGGTTACAGCCGTGTGCCTTATGCGGCGGCACAGGATGGTATGTTCTTTTCTTTTTTTGCCAAACTGCATCCCACCCGGCATTTTCCGTATGTGTCACTTTTGGTACTGGCAGGCATTGCATTTGTGTTCAGCTTATTGTTTAAGATGAGTGATGTTATCAGTGGCATACTGGCCATGCGGATTATTGTGCAGTTTATTGGCCAGGCTGTTGGAGTAATACTGCTGAGGCAAAGAAACGGAACAGCAAATCTTCCCTATAAGATGCCTTTGTATCCTTTACCGGTTATCATTGCTATTGCAATGTGGTTGTTTGTTTTTATTGCAACCGGTATGAAGATCATGCTTTCTTTTTTAGTGTTAGCGGGCACAGGACTCATTGTTTATTTTGTATTTGCAAAATATAAAACTTACTGGCCTTATGATAAAGAGCAACCCTCATCTCAGGAGTAATCATTAACTGACGATGTTATTAATACCATTGACGAACATAGAAAGAAACAAGTTCGCCCGAATCTTTGTTTATGTCATTGAATCATTCGATATTCGGTAACTAAATCAGCCATATGCAACGTATCTGTCTGTTTCCCGGCACGTTTGATCCCATTACAGTTGGTCACCTGGACATTATATACCGCTCACTTGATTTATTTGATAAGCTTTATATCGGTATTGGCCGCAATGCCAATAAAGCGCCCATGTTCAGTGAAGAACAACGGGTGGAATGGATCAATGAAATTTTTAAAAATGAAAAACGGGTGGAATCTGTGGTATATGATGGGTTAACAGTTGAATGCTGCAAAACAGTGAATGCTAAATTTATTCTTCGTGGTATTCGTTATGTTAATGATTTTGAATATGAAAAAGCCATTGCTGATATGAACCGCAGCCTGGATGGAAATATTGAAACCATCTTCCTCACCTGTTTGCCCCAATATACATCTGTTGCATCCACACTGGTGCGTGATGTAATACGCAACGGGGGAGATGCTTCTGCCTTTTTGCCGGAGGTAGTGAACAGAACAGTTGTTTCCAAGTAAAAAATCCAAAAAAATAATTTTTGATACTATGTCAATCTGGTTTAACCAACATCTTAGTGCTAAAGATCTGCAGTCAATGAATGATGAAACTATGGACAAACATATCGGGCTGGCGTTTTCAGAATTAGGTGCTGATTTTCTCAAAGCCACCATGCCGGTTGATCATCGTACCAAACAGCCCTATGGTTTATTGCATGGTGGCGCCAGTTGTGTTTTGGCTGAGACATTGGGCAGTGTTGCATCGGCTTTGGTAATTGATCCTGAAAAATTTATTTGCGTGGGTTTGGAAATCAATGCCAATCATGTACGTTCTGCAAGAGATGGTTTTGTTACAGGCACCTGCACACCCATACACATAGGAGCATCCACACATGTGTGGGATATAAAAATCCATGATGAAAGAGAAAAGTTGATTTGTGTGAGCCGGTTAACAGTGGCAATTTTGAAGAAGTCTTAGCAGGGATTTTTTTTAGGATTCATTCTTGTGTCATACATATTAAGAATCACTACTTTGCGGGCAGTTATCTTGTAGTACATTTTATTGTGCCTCGTAATTAAAATCCCTCTTACCCCTTTTATTTTTAGTGAATGAGCTCCGATAAAAGGATGTTCTTTTAATAATTCAAGCCTGCGGTCTATTTAATGCAGGAAATCAGCAGCCACAGGTTGTGACCATTTTTTTTCCAAATAGGTGAGCGCTTTTACAACTTTGCTGGAGAACCTTTTCTTAATAACTATTTCGTACGCCATCTTTTTGTAACCTTATTAAATTCACCAAGCGTAATTGTTTCTTTAGTAGTGTCTTCTTCCGAAAGTTCTTTTAATTCATTTAATTGTTTTTCACTCAGATCGTCAGTAATATCTTTACCTTTTACTTTTCCATAAAAAGCAAAATCTTCTTTCACAATTGATAAAAATTCCTCATCATTTGAATTTTCAATATAACCCATCAGTTCTTTTTTTAGCTTATCTATTTGCATAAGTTTCGTTTTTATAAATTTACAAAAAATATATCACTATACTTTCAAAACAATTCCAGCACATCTTTAACAGAAGGAAACGTATTTTTAAGATATTCGCCTAATTCTTTTTTCTTCACCCATTTTAATTGGGTAATATCTTCTTCTGTTTGGGGTATGAGTTGCTGATGGCCGTTTACTTTCATTTTAAACCAGTGACTGTCTTTCAAAATATGTTTTCCAAATTCATCATAAGTGTGATAGGTAACAGTAACAGGTGCTTTGAGTTCAATATTCTTTAACCCCGTTTCTTCTTCCACTTCACGAACTGCACATTGCTCAATGCTTTCGCCCTTATCTAATTTTCCTTTGGGTAAATCCCATTTGCCACGGCGGTGTATGAGCAGCAGTTCCCCTTTTTCATTCTCCACCAGCCCGCCTGCAGCGGTTACCTGCAGAAAATGTTTAAAGAATGATTTTTTAAGCAGATCCAAATCCTGGTTCCAGATAATGCCTGCATGAAAATCGGGTTTTACAATTTCATGCAGCAATGATTTTATGGCCGGGCCTGATAATTCATCAATAAACACCGCATCAGGATGATGCATAAGTTCATGGATAAACGCATCAATTTCATTACAGAGATAAACAGGTTTATCGCCAAAGTAAATTTTGATATGCATAATTTAAAATTTCATGAAGCCTGCTGCATCTGTTAACCATCATTTCATTTCTCTTAACTTCGCAGCATGACTAATGAACAGGCAGTTGCTGAGAAATTACTACAAGTTAAGGCCATTCGTTTAAATGTAAAAGAGCCATTTACATGGGCCAGCGGCTGGAAAAGCCCAATCTATTGTGATAACCGGAAAGTTTTATCTTTTCCGCATGTGCGGGAGTTTATTAAAAGTGAAATGTGCAATGTTATTTTTGAGAAGTTCCCCGATGCGGAACTGCTGGCAGGTGTTGCCACGGCGGGTATTGCATGGGGGGCGATGGCCGCCGATCAGTTGAAACTTCCTTATATATATGTACGACCCAAACCGAAAGAACATGGACTGAGCAACCAAATTGAAGGCGCTTATGAAGCCGGACAAAAAGTTGTGGTGATTGAAGATTTGATTTCAACCGGGAAAAGCAGTTTGGAAGTAGTTGAGGTTTTGCGCAAAGCAGGAGTGAAAGTGATTGGGATGGTTTCCATTTTTACATACGGGTTTGATGCTGCTAAACTTGCATTTGAAAAAGCAGGTGTGCCTTATCAATCGCTCACCAATTATCCAACACTCATACAATTGGCAATTGAAAAAACTATCGTGGATGCTTCGCAACAGGAAGTTTTGTTAAAATGGAGCGCCGACCCTGCAAACTGGCAGACAAATTGATATTTTTATGTAACAAAAAATAACACATGAAATGAGTCATAACAAAATATTCATTTTTATACCAACCGGTAGTGAATATTTTTTATGACGAATAACATAGCTTGCCCCGCAAAAAAGCGGGGTGACAAAATTTAAAATAAAAAAGAACACATGAAACTGTTAGTCACTGTACTGTTAATGTTCTGCTCTTTACTCAGCTTTGCGCAATTTAAGAAACCGGTTACCGTACAAATTAAAACACCACAGGCCGCCTGTGCAGAGTGTAAAGACAAGATTGAAAAATTTATGAAGTATGAAGAAGGTATTGCAAAAATTGTGGTGGATATCAGGAAGAAGATAACAACTGTAACATTCCTGAGCGACCGTACCAATATTGAAAACATTAAAACGTCTATTGCCAATTTAGGATTTGATGCGGACGATGTTACTGCCAATGAAGAACAATACAAGCGCTTACCCATTTGCTGCAAACGTGTTGCTGATGGTGGCGGCCCTCCCAAAAAGAATTAAAATGATTGTGAATAGAAAAGAGGCTGTCTCAAAAGTAAAATGAAGGCTTTGAGAATCGCATAAACGAAAACTTTCTCCATCACCTTACCGAATAAAAAGAGGCTGTCTCAGACTTTTGAGACAGCCTCTTTGTTTTTAAAAGCATATTCAATAATTCTATCCTTCAAATAATTTTGCAATTCCAAATGCAGCCGCTGCAGCCATTGCACCAATCAGCATCACCCTTACAGCGCCCGCCCAGGGATTAATGCCTGTGATCTTTGATTTAAAATAACCAAATACGAAAAGACAAAGCAATGTTACAACAACTGAAAACTTCAATCCCTCAACAGGTGTGTCAACAAAAAAATACGGGCTCAGCGGTACAAAGCCCCCCACAACATACGAAAGCCCAATGTTCAAAGCACTGTTACGGGCACGTTTGGGATTGGGCTTTTCCAAACCCAGTTCATACTTCATCATAAAATCAACCCAGAGGTCTTCATCTTTTGCAATTTCTTCAGTGGCTTTGTTTTGCAGTTCTTCACTCAAACCAATATTGGCAAAAAATTCTTTTGTTTCTTCTATTTCAAGGTGACGCAGGTTTTCCACTTCATGATACTCCCGTTTTAATTCACTGTTGTAATGATCCTGTTCTGTTTTGCCTGCAAGATAACCACCGAGCCCCATGGCAATGGAGCCTGCTGCAATTTCAGCAATACCTGCAATTAGAATAATATGCGTATCATGCACTGCACCGCTTAACCCCGCCGCCAGAGCAAACGGAACCGTTAAACCATCACTCATGCCAATCACAATATCCGTTAATGTTTCACTGCTTTTTAAGTGAGATTCAATATGATCATGATGAAGATGTGTATCCATTGCTGCACTTATTTTTCCAAAGATGGAAAAAGTTTTTTGAATGATGGAAATAAAAAACACCGGCTAAAATGATTTATATCAGCGCCGGTGTTCTAACGGGTTTTTACTGTAAAACTTCCAAACTCTTTTTAATGATTTCCACACATTCATGTACTTGTTCTTCTGTAATCACCAATGGTGGTGCAAAGCGTATTTTATCGCCATGTGTGGGCTTGGCTAATAAACCATTCTCTTTCATTTCCATGCAAAGTTCCCATGCAGCTTCAGGGTTGGAATGTTTGATCACAATGGCATTGAGCAATCCTTTACCACGTACTGTGCTGATGTATGGCGAATTCAATTTGATCAATTCATTTCTCAGCAATTGCCCCATCTTTTCTGCACGCTCAGCAAGATTTTCATCTTTCAAAACTTTTAATGAAGCTATCGCCACTGCACATGCCAATGGATTCCCACCATAAGTGCTTCCGTGTTCACCAGGCTTTATGGTCATCATTATTTCATCATCAGCAAGCACAGCGCTTACTGGAATGATGCCGCCGCTTAATGCTTTACCCAAAAGCAAAATATCCGGACGAACATTTTCATGATCACAGGCCAGCATTTTACCAGTGCGGCAAAGTCCGGTTTGTATTTCATCGCCAATAAATAGCACATTGGCTGCTTCACAATATTGTTTAGCAGTGGATAAGTAACCGTCATCGGGCACTACAACTCCAGCTTCACCCTGTATGGGTTCTACTAAAAAGGCGCAAACATTTTTATCAGCCAATGCTTCCTGCAACGCTTCTAAATTGTTATACGGAATAACAATAAAACCAGGCATATACGGGCCAAATTTTGTATAAGCACCCGGGTCTGTACTAAAGGAAACAACGGTGCTGGTGCGGCCATGAAAGTTATGGGCACATACAATAATCTTTGCTTTATTGTCTTCAATGCCTTTAACGGTATAACCCCACCGGCGTGAAAGTTTAATGGCTGTTTCTACTGCTTCCACACCCGTGTTCATCGGCAATACTTTATCATAACCAAAATATTGGGTGATGTATTCTTCATATTCACCCAGCAGATTATTATGAAAAGCTCTTGAGGTGAGTGTGAGTTGCTGTGCCTGTTGTACCAATGCATCCACAATTTTCGGATGACAATGACCCTGGTTTACCGCAGAGTAACCGCTGAGAAAATCGTAATAACGTTTATCATCCACATCCCACATAAAAACGCCTTCGCCTTTTTTGAGTACCACAGGCAGGGGATGATAGTTGTGAGCGCCGAACTGTTCTTCACGCTCAATATAAGATTGTGTATTGGCAGATACTGCAATTGTTGAATGCATGGGATTGAGAAATAAAAAATGGAAAATAAAAATTCAAAATTGTGAATACAGTAAAACTGTTTCAAAATCCCCCTTTAGGGGATAGGGGCGCTTTATCCTCGATGATTGAGGAAATCCAAGTTAAAGTGGAGGAAGTGTGTTCCGATTTTCATCGGGGCAAAAATAGTTGCTTAAATTGAGATGGCAAAATGAAGTGCATAACCCGGCAGCGGTTGCAAACCCTGCCGGCGGTTGGAATAGATAAACTTTTCAAAAATGAATTATACAGTTCCCCCTCAAACCCGCATCGGGCATGTACATCTGAAAGTGAGTGATATCGAACGCTCCTTAACGTTCTATCGTGACCTGCTGGGCTTTGAAGTGATGCAGCGGTTTGGCGATAGTGCGGTGTTTCTTTCAGCAGGCGGTTATCATCATCATATTGGGTTGAATACCTGGCATAGTAAAGGAGCAGGGCCGGCTCCTGTAAATGCTCCGGGTTTATATCATACTGCTATTCTTTACGCAACAAGAAAAGATTTAGCGGTGATTTTAAAACGGTTGATAGATGCCAACTATCCTTTAACGGGCGCCAGCGACCATGGAGTGAGTGAAGCGATTTATTTAAACGACCCCGACAAAAATGGAGTGGAATTGTACCGGGACAAACCCAAAGACCAATGGCCTGTTGATGAACATGGAAATTTGCAGATGATGACGGAGCGGTTGGATGTGGAGGGATTGTTGAGTTTAGTGAGATAGTTTTTAGCGCAGCGAAAAGAAGATAAGGAGTTTACGCAAAGTGTAAATCCTCTGCGAAAACTTTGTGTTCTTATGTTCTCTGCGTTAAAGAACGGGAGGATTTCAAGAGTTTGGTTTTGTTTAAAATTATTTCTGGACGAGATAATATTTACCATATTTTCCACCAGGATTTTTCATTGTTTTTTCCTTGTTGTTTAACATTAGCTTTTACGTTTTGCCCAAAGAGATTGCTCTTTATTTCATTAAGAGAATTGTCAAGCCACAGTTCATACCAATCTAAAAAGGAAATTTTGTCTTTATTGCCAAGCTCATGAGAAGGGTAAATTCCTTTGTCACTTCCTCTGTCGTCAGTCCAAATGTTGCCATATTCTTGTCCGTTTACAACCAGGTTCAAACTTATAGCACAGCCATAATTGCATATTGCAATTACACCATTTATTTGTTCTTTATCGAAATATTGTTCTTCAAATTTTGAATATTCCTTTTCATATTCGTCTTCATTCTCATCTTGGTCTATGGTTGTTGAGAATTTTAAATTCCAGGGCTCTGTATGTAAAAACGGCTTACTTGGATTTAGTAAAGAGTCTATCCTTTTGTAATCTAAGTCGTCAAATAAACAGTTTTCAAATGGCTCAAGCCCATAATATGGTCCAACACCACCATTGCCAAGTGTTGTTATAAAACCTACATAGTCTTTTGGCAAAGTCACATTGTAAGTCTGTTCAAACTGTCGGACTTTATCTAACAAGATTGTTGGATTGAGTTTATACTTATGTTTTTGTGACCCCAATAAAGCAAAGTGCTTGTCCAGCTT
Source organism: Chitinophagaceae bacterium (assembly GCA_019747705.1). Lineage (GTDB taxonomy): Bacteria > Bacteroidota > Bacteroidia > Chitinophagales > Chitinophagaceae > Lacibacter. The sequence continues at coordinate 16,166 of JAIEQM010000058.1, forward strand.
TTTGAGTTGTCCAATTTTTTCTGATATTCTGTTTAGTTGTACGTTCATTTTTGATGTCTTATTCAAAATTGGCATCTAATACTCTAATTTACGCAACTCTTTATAACGTAATTTGATTTGCAATAGGCATTTATAAAAAAGCTACGTTCAGGCTATTTTTATTCTTGCAGAAGTATCTGTTTTGAATGTTGTTTGGTGGGTACAATCCTTGGCTCATGTTTGAACACTGTTGATTTTTTTGTTGGACAACTGTTTACGTAATAAGGTAAATGACACAGCCCATATGCACATGGTTAATTGACACTGCACCTGTGAGCGGTTTTATTCATGACTCGGCAGTGAAGGAAATGTTTTACATTTAAAGTAACATGAATTAAATACTCATCACCACATAATACATCATCAAAAAGCAAAGCGCCAGTTTTAAAAAACTACCCAGCAAAAAACCAACAAATGAGCCCAGCGCCGCCTTCATGGCAGCGGTTGAATTATTCTGTGCTATCATTTCGCCAATAAAAGCACCAATGAGCGGGCCAATAATTACACCCCATGGTCCCAGCCAAAATGCAGCAATAAAACCCAGTGTACATCCCCACACGCCATACCTGGTACCACCAAATTTTCTGGTGCCCCAAATGGGAATCAGATAATCTAAAATTAATGCCACCACCACAATGGCCAGCCACAATAATAAAAAATGAGTGGTAAAAGGTTTATCTGTTCTTAACTGCTGTATCAATAATCCAATATACGCAATGGGCGGGCCGGGAAGGAGCGGAAGAATGCTTCCGATTACTGCAACAATGCAGAGAATAATACCAAGGGTGATCCATAACCATTCCATAAGGTAAAGATAATAAAGCCCCGCTAACTCCCCCAAGTGGAGAACCCAACGCACAGCCGAAGCTATTCAACCTGTATTATTTTTGTTTGAGTGGTTGAAATGTGATGAATAGAAATTGATTGTTGATGTGGTAGTTCATTTGCTGATGAAAGTGATGCAGCGCCGCTCCCTCTGCCGTGAGGAGAGGGAGACGGAGGGTGAGGTGGAGACAAGCACCTCACCCAACCTCTCCTTGAAGCCCGCCCGGCCATGCCATTCGGACGGGGAGAGGAGCAACACACAGCCCATGCTATTCAACCTGTATTACAAATTTCAATCACTTTGAAGTGTGATGATTAGAAATTTTCTGTTGATGTGGTAGTTCATTTGCTGATGAAAGTGATGCAGCGCCGCTCCCTCTGCCGTGAGGAGAGGGAGACGGAGG
>JAIEQM010000139.1 GCA_019747705.1 Chitinophagaceae bacterium
AACCGCCGTACACGCAAGTACATACGGTGGTGTGAGAGGGCGGCAAAGTTTAATATCTTTGCCCCCTACTTTAATTGAATGATTGTTTTAGTTGATATTTGAAAAGTATGAAGCTTATTTTGTTTGATACTACCGCTGCCAGAAATGTCCTTTTCCCTTTTACGGCTATACGCCCCGTAGCCGATTTGCGCTGTGGCATACTTACTTTAAAAGAACGATGGCGGCTCTTGCTTCATCAACCTGTTGATGTATTAACAGATGCATACATTACTGATGTTGTTACAGGGAAAACAGAAGAACATTTGTTTATTGATGCTGCCCTTTTGCCTGATAATTACATTGCACAAGCTGTAACGCAATTAGAAATGAACCAAGGCTGGAAAAAAAACGGCAGGTTGATGGCCTTTAAAACCACTTCAAAACTTTCGTTTGGTTTTACAGTTGCTGATGTAGCGTCAATCAATTTTAGAGAGTATGGTAACTCTGTATTTTTTCTTAACCATGCTTTTGAAATAATGCAGATGAATGAGCGTATGATAAGGTTTGATTTTGATTTGTTAACCAGGGGTAAAGTATCGTGCCCCATATCATCCACCAACTCTATTATTAATCCAGAAAATATTTTCTTGGAAGAAGGGGTGGAGATGGAGTATTGTACACTTAATGCTTCCAATGCCTGTATTTACATTGGTAAAAATGCCTTCTTAATGGAAGGCTCTTTGATACGTGGAAGTTTTGCAGCATTGGAAAACAGTGTGGTAAAAATGGGTTCAAAAATTTATGGAGCTACTACTGCAGGTAAAAAATGCACGGTGGGCGGGGAAATTAAAAACACCGTTTTTTTTGATTACAGTAATAAAGCGCATGATGGTTATTTGGGTGATGCTGTTATTGGAAGCTGGTGTAACTTAGGAGCAGGCACTTCTGCATCCAATGTAAAAAACACAGCAGGTGTTGTAAAATTGTGGAACCCATTGTTTCATCAATGGATGGATGCAGGAAACAAATGCGGTTTACTGATGGGTGATTATTCAAGAACAGCCATCAATACCAGTTTGAATACAGGAACAGTTACCGGCATCTGCTGTAATATTGTTAGCGATGGCTTCCCTCCCAAATTTTTAAATCACTTTACCTGGAATGTACAAACGGGTGAGAAGTATGATTTACAAAAAGCCCTGCATGATATTGATAACTGGAAAAAATTGAAACAGCAGGGTATTACTGATGCAGAAAAACAAATTCTTCAATACATTTACAGCCAACAATCATAAACACATTTTATGCGTAAACAAATTGCTGCGGCCAACTGGAAAATGAATTTAACATACCAGCAGGCTGAACAACTGATGACAGATTTACTCAACACTCCTCATGCCTTAAAGGAACATCAACTGGCTGTCTTTGGCGTGCCCTTTCCCTATTTAACAATGGTGGCTGAAAAATTAAAAGGACATGCAGGAACATCGGTGGCTGCACAAAATTGCTATACACAAAAGTCAGGCGCTTATACTGGTGAAACATCAGCTGAAATGATTGCATCAGTTGGTGTGCAATATGTAATTCTGGGTCATAGCGAACGCCGTGAATATTTTAATGAAAGCAACCAGATGCTGGCAGATAAAGTGAATATGGCGCTGCAGTACGGGCTCACACCCATTTTTTGCTGCGGTGAGCCACTAAGTATTCGTGAAGCCGAAACACAAAACAGCTATGTGGAAGTGCAGTTGCGTGAAAGTCTTTTTCATTTAAATGCTGCTGATCTCCTCAAAATTGTAATTGCCTATGAACCCATCTGGGCCATTGGTACAGGTAAAACCGCAACTGCAGAACAGGCACAGGATATGCATGCACACCTGCGCAGTGTACTGGCTGCACAATACGGAGCAGGGGTTGCTGATAAAATTTCAATCTTATATGGCGGCAGTGTAAAAGGAAGTAATGCTGCAGAAATTTTTGGAAAGCCCGATGTGGATGGCGGATTGGTAGGAGGCGCTTCTTTAAAAGCAGATGAGTTTGTACAAGTCATCAAGGGGTTGAAGTAAATGAAACGGCATAAAAGCTTACAACCGCTTTCAAGGCAACATCACAATGCTTTGATGGCGGTTTTACTTTTAAAGAAAGGAGTAACCAAAAAAGCAAGTACAGAGGTGATGAGCCGTTTTATACTTTCTGTCTGGAATGATGAACTGAAAGAACATTTTTCAACAGAAGAGCAAATACTTTCTCAACATCAGCAGAACCAATTGCTTTCTCTGTTAATTGAGCAGATGTTTAATGAGCATGAGCAAATCAAAGAAATGATCAATGCAGTTACTTCCGGTTCAGCTTCAGCACAATTGATTAGGGCATTTTATCAAAAGCTTGAACAGCATATAAGGTTTGAAGAACGGGTTCTGTTTCCTGTAATTGAAAAGGTCTTAAACAATGCTGCGTTGAATGCAATGGGGGTACAACTTTCTTTATTGCCTCAAAACAGTTGTGTAAATTTCCCGGTTAAATTTTGGGAGTAATTACTTCATAATGAACTGTGCACGCTCCAGCCGGTCGTTAATGGCAGCGCCAAGTCCTTTCGATGGTAAAGGCTCGGCCAGCAGCACATCTGCTTTTAAAGCATCTGCTTTACGCAATACGTTAAATAAATTTTTTGCCGCTTCTTCCAGCGTGCCATTGGGAGAGAGGATGAGTTGTTGTTCTTTTGGTAAATGAGGATGATAGTTTGAAAAATTTATCAATACAATTTTTTCATCTTCAAAACGGCGGAGCATTTCTTCCATCACACCCATGTGCAGTGGTGTGTGTGTGGCATAATGACTTTTTAATTGTCCCGGCGCATCGGGATTTTCACTAATTAATTTTTTAATTTTTACTTTTTGCCGGAGTGTTGTTTCAATGGCTTCAACTGGTATGCCGCCAAGCCTGTACACCTCGGGTTCATCCTCTTCATCCCATCCAAGAATCGTTGACTCCACACCCACACTGCATTCTCCTCCATCCAGTATATAAGGAATCTTTCCATGCAATCCATCATACACATGCTGTGCAGTGGTGGGGCTTACATAGCCACTGGGGTTAGCGCTTGGTGCAGCAACAGGAAAATCTAATTGCTGTAATAGCTGTAATGTGAGCGGATGGTTGGGAACACGAATTGCTACACGCCCACTTCCTGCAGTAACAATATCTGGCACATTGTTTTTTTTGGGAAGTAATAAGGTGAGTGGCCCGGGCCAGAACTGTTTTGCAAGAAGCATTGCTGTACCTGGAATATGATCAATAAAATGATTCGCCTGTTCCAATGAAGCAACATGTACAATCAGGGGATTGAATTGGGGGCGCTGTTTAGCTTTGTAAATTTTTAGTACCGCATCTTCATTCATTGCATTGGCCGCCAAACCATATACGGTTTCAGTAGGAAGGGCAACCAGTTCGCCTTTAGATAATAACGCTGCTGCCAGGCCAATATCCGTTCCAATTACTGTGTTCATGGCTGCAAATCTACAGGAAGCGTTTCAGGATGATGATTGTTGATTTTATCAAGATGAAGAAGCGTGCTTTGCATATCGCTGCTGGGAGCATACATCATATCAAACTTGGCGCCATAAACAAATTCATTGTGCAAATAAGAACCACGGCTCACTACATTATTGGCATATTCTTCATCGTAGCCGGTAACAAAAACAAGCAGTTCAACTTCAGCCTCGTCAAAATCTTTTTTGGTGAACTGGTAAAACGGGCTTTTTTCATCAATAGGATGTACAATCGTCCAGTTGGAAATAAGTGTGTTTGCTTTTGATAATTCAAGCGTAAGACTGTAAAAGTTGTTTTTCTTATTGCCTTTTTCATCTGCAATTTTAAGTACCGCTGTTACTTTTACTTCCACATTGGTAAGAAAATGATTTTTGTAAGGAGCAAAGCGAAACATCAGTGCATGTCCTTCTTTAAATGGTGAGAGCAGTGCAATGTCACTGTACATCAGGAAAGGCTTGGGTTGGGAAAAACGCCCATACATCAACCCGGTGGCCAGTGCAAACATGAGCAAACCGGTTAATGCTTCAATGGAAGCAATAGCATTGGCAGTTAAAGAAGAAGGATATAAATGCCCATAGCCTACCGTTGTAAGTGTTTGTGCACTGAAGAAAAATGCTTCCCAGAATTTACCGGAGACGGTGGTTTGTTCCATTCCGACAAGCTGCTCAACACCAATAAAAAAAAAGAGCGATGCGAATAATAAGTTGACGATTAAATAAGCAAGCCCCACAATCATTAAAAATTTCCATGCAGGTATTTTAAGCATCAACTGGTAAACGCTGACCTTTTTGTAAAAGGGGATACCTTTAAAGTGAATGTTGGGTTTGCCATCTTTTTCAAAGAAACGGCCTCCACTCTGGCGGCTGTCAACACTTAAGCCGGTTTCTTTATTTTCCTGTGCATTTCTGCTGATGCGGAAGGATCTTGCCATAGATTGAAATATTTGTAAATCTACTGAAAACTATTTTCAGAAAAACCGGCTAAACCGGGTATATGACGGATTAGTTATTAAATTTAAACCCTTAATCAAAAATCTTTCATGCAACTATCAAGGTTATTTGTATCAAACATATTGTGGCGGGGCACATATCTTATTACTTCACTGCTGGTTAATGTGCTGATGGCCCGCTACCTTGAGGCATCCATTACCGGTGAATTGATGTATTTTGTCAGCCTTCTTACTTTTATTTTTATGGCTATTTCGCTCAGCTTAGAATCTGCCCTGGTTTTCTTTTCAGCTTCTAAAAAAATTACTGATGCAAAACTGTTTACGTTTTGTTTTTTTTGGATGCTGATTGCATTGCTTATCCTTTCACCTTTTATGATGTTCCATTTCAAAGGACAAAAGAATGCGGCAGGCAGTACTTCTTTATCTTTATACCTCTATGGTGGTTTATTTATTGTCGGTAATTTACTCATAACTTATTTCAGCAGTTTTTTTTATGCAAAGCACGAGAATAAAATTCCCAACTTTGTTTTTATAATTGTAAATGCCGGGTTGATTGTTTTCTTAATTACCAGACTGCTCAGGAATGATGATTTTGGTATGAAAGATGATTTCATCAGGATTTATTTTATCTCGTTTTTTTTACAAGGCTTGCTTTGTGTCATGCTGTTTGCAATATTTCATCGCTCATCTTTTAAGATCTGCTTTCCTCAAAAAGCCGAAGTCATTTTAATAATAAAATACTCCCTGCTTGCATTTGCAGCCAACCTGCTTGCGTTTTTACTTACCCGGATTGATTACTGGTTTATTGAAAATATTGTAAAAGATAATGAAGACCTTGGGAATTATATCCAGGCATCAAGGCTCGTTCAGTTGTTTCAATTATTACCTGTAATTCTTGCTTCTACAATTTTTCCTGCTGTGTCATCGGGTTTACAGGCAGATATGATTGCAGTGATTCAAATACTAAGCCGCTTGTTATTTTGGGTATATTGTATTGTTGTTCTGCTGGTGGCATTAACGGGTAAATGGCTTTTTCTGTTTTTATTTGGAGTAACTTTTTCAAAAATGCACACCGTCTTTCTTATACTTGGACCAGGCTTACTGGCAACGACAATTATGGCGCTTATTTGCTCCTATCTTGCAGCAATAAATAAAGTAAGCCGTAATGTATGGGTTGCGGTTGCAGGTTTGTTGCTGATTATTCCGGCAGATATATTGGTGGTGCCAGTATGGGGAATTTATGGTGCCGCATGGGTGAGCAGCGCAGGGTATATCATCAGTTGTCTCACCGCTTTTTATTTTTTAAGAAAAGAAAGCAAAGTTAATATGCTGGATTTTATTCTCATCAAATCTGATGATTTCAAACTGCTGCGGAAAAAAATATAGTTCAGATGATTTTTATGGAAGAAGGCAAACGGGCTTCTTCATGTATAAAAAACGCCAGATCGCAATCCTTGTTTGACAAAACAGGTTTTAAGCAGCCAACTGCAATAACTTCATAAGCAATGTAGTTTCGTTCCTGCATAAAAGAATAAATGCTGTTAATGCTTTGGCCGAAACGACCCTGTATTTCAGCATTAATTTCAATGGCAACCAAAGGACGAAAAGAAGTAATTACTGTTTTCATGCCTTCAAGCACTTCAATTTCTGCCCCTTCCACATCAATTTTTATTATAGAAATACCGGTTATTTGTTTTTGCTCCACAAATTCATCAAGGGATACAACTTCAATCATTTCAATTTTACCTGTTGCATTTTCGGCTGCTGAAAGACTGCTCATCCCTGTGTTATCATCTCCTGAGATAAAGAGTTGTTTTTTTGTTGATCTGTTTGAAACCCCTTTTTGTACAGCCGTTATTTTTTTAAATCCATTAAGCGCTGAGTTTTCAGTAAGCTTTTTAAACATTTCTGAAGCAGGCTCAAATGCATATACCATGCAATGCGGCTGGTGGGCTGCGGACATCAGCGAATAATAACCAGTATTGGCGCCCACATCAATACAAACAGCCCCGGGGTTTAGAAATTGTATAAAAGTGAAAGATTCATTTCTTTCATAAGCACCATACCAAAAAATCTCCTTGTCAATATGATTGGTGTTATTGAGCTTCATCAAAAAACCGCCTTTTGTTTTTTTGATGAAGTAATGACCTGATAACCCGGCAGTTTTTAATAATTGCAAAAAGTATTTCTGCCCCTTTCCCGGAAAAGGAAAACAACGGATATAAAAAGCGATGATAGAAATAAGTAAGCGTTTCACTTCAGAACGCCGAATTTAATTGAAATTTTAACGCAGTTGCATCTATTTGGGTATTTTGCAAATAAATGAAGCAACGCAAGCATATACTCTGGCTCTGTAGTTGGTATCCCCACTCAAAGGATCTGTTTGACGGCGATTTTATTGAACGGCAGGCAAGGGCTATTGCAGCAATCCACAATGTGCATGTGATTCACCTCGTACAAAACAGGAATATCTTAAAACATACCACACCAACCTGTGAAATTAAGGAAGAATACGGATTGCAATCATCTGTTTATTTCATCAACAACTACAGCAACGTGCTCAATTCTCCAAATACACTGCTCTTCAACATCCGGTATCACCGCAAACTGTACGCTGTATTGAAAGATTACATTGCTCAAAACGGAAAACCTGATCTGGTACATGTACAGGTACCTGTAAAAATTGGACTCGGAGCTGTTTGGTTACAAAAGCAATCAGGGATTCCTTTTATTGTTACAGAGCATTACAACGTATATCATAACAATAATTGGGATGGGCTTAATACGGCATCTGCTTATTTTAAGCGGTTAACAAAATGTGTTATTACTAAAAGCAATGCTCTGGTAACCGTTAGTGATTTTCTGGGCAATGCCATTAATACATACGCAGTTAAAAGACCATACTTTGTAATTCCCAATGTTGTGAATACTGAATTGTTTTTTTACAAACCACCTGTTTTATCTAAACGAAAGTTCAGGTTTTTGCATGTAAGTAATATGATGCCGGTAAAAAACCCGAAGCTTATGCTGGATGCTGTTGCAAAAGTTGCTGGTGAATGCACGGATGTTGAGTTTGTGTTTGCCGGAAACACTTCAGATGAATGGAAGCGCTATGCAGCTTCTATTGGTATTGCAGAGAATGTTGTTCAGTTTAAAGGAGTGTTGCCGTATGAAAAAATTGCCTATGAAATGCAGGAGGCAGATGCTTTTTTTATTTTTAGCAAAAGCGAAACCTTTAGTTGCGCAACGGCTGAGGCACTCTGTTGTGGTTTGCCCGTTGCGGCAGTAAAGGCAGGGGCTTTGCCCGAACTTTTGAACAGCAGTAACGCTGTTTTTGCCGATAAAGAAAATAATGCGGAATCTTTTGCAAAAGTATTACAGCAATTGAAAGAATCCTGCAGTCAGTTCAACAGAAATGAAATCGCTGAAGAGGCATCTGCTAAATACAATTATAGAACTGTGGCGTTGCAATATGATGCTTTGTATAAGCTTTATGCAAAGCATAAATCATAAAAAAACAGGCAAACTTATAAAGCCCAATTAACTGCTGAGCTTCTTTACCAGATCAATATACTCCTGCATGGCTTTTTCTTTTCTCATGCCTCTTAATGCTTCCCATGCTTCATATTTGGCTTTGGCCACAAAGTCAAATGGATTAGCAGGCGCTTCGCCATTTGCATCCCCTTCGCTGGCCTGTTTGTATAAAGAATAAAGTTGAAGTAACGTTTCGTTACTGGGTCTTTCCGGGAGTGTTTTGCTCTCGGCAATGGCGTTTTCAAATTGTTGCTGCAATTCCATAAACAGTAAGTTTCCACGAAAATAAGGGAAAGAAATTAAATGGTTTTTTCCAATACGGCAAATTCCAGTGGTTGCAGGTGGCGGCCTGTTACCCCGTCTTCATGAAAAGGTTTTCGCTCACCGGTATCAATGTAACCATGGCGTTTGTACCAGTCAATTAACTCTGTTCTTACAGATACAACCGTCATATAAATAGTACTGCATCCAACTTCCTTTGCGTGAACCTCAGCAGCCTCTAACAAACGCTTGCCAATACCGCCGCCCTGCATTGCGGGTGCAACTGCAAACATACCGAGGTAAAGTTTGTGATGATGCTTTTGAAGATTAACCGTACCCGCAATTTCATGGGCATCGTTCACACATTTTAAAATGACACTACCCGGTTCGAGCAATACTTCGTTTACAGAAGTATCTGTTGAGCGCACATCGCCTGCAATCAAATGTGCTTCTGTTGTCCATCCTTGAGTGGATGCTTCACCACGGTAGGCGCTGTTGAGCAATGTTACCAGTTGCGGGGTGTCAGCCAGTGTTGCTTTTGTAATGATCATTCATGCAACAATTTAATCCCTGTAATTCAAAGCCGGCTTCCTGTCGCACGGCAATGCTTTGTATTGATAAGTTCCTTTCATCTGCACAAATTCTTCTTTTGCTTTAGCAATGAGTTCAGGGTGCAAAAATAAATCAATCGCCGTCATAGCCATTGTTTTGGCCGCCACCATCATACCCTTTGTTCCAATTTCAGTACCGCCACATGCAACAGCCTGCCAGCTATGTGCTGCTGTGCCGGGCACCCATGTAGCAGCACGCAAACCCACAGTGGGTACAGCATAGCTTACATCGCCCACATCTGTGCTTCCGCCACCTGCATCCGTTTCCACTTTCAATGGTTTTACAGTTCCTGCATTGGCAACAGGAGGTGCGGCAAAACCAAAAGTGCTTTGTATTTTATTGGCAAATTCAATTTCAGCAGGGGTGTATTGTACACCGCCTGTTTTTTCAAGGTTCTTCTGCATTACTTCGCCCAGCGTTCTATTGAGGAGCAAATCATGGGTGCCACCAATAATTTCATATTCCATTTTTGTTTCCGTGCCCAGCGCTGCACCATTAGCCGCATTCACCACACGGTTGAAAATACCCTGTACTGTTTCTCTCTTTGGATGACGCACATAATAATACACTTCCGCAAAATCCGGAACCACATTCGGGGCTTTACCACCACTTGTAATCACATAATGAATACGTGTTTCCTGCGGAATATGTTCACGCATCATATTCACCATGTTGTCCATCGCTTCCACAGCATCTAATGAAGAACGGCCACGTTCAGGCGAAGCTGCCGCATGCGCTGATACGCCATAGAAGCGAAATTTAGCCGACATGTTGGCCAATGCGCTCGTCATGGTTACTCCGTTTTCATTGCCGGGGTGCCAGTGAATGGCAATATCAACATTATTAAATAAACCTGCACGAACCATATACACTTTACCACTGCCGCCTTCTTCTGCAGGGCAACCAAATACTTTAATAGTACCGCTTAACTTTTTTTCTTGCATCAGCTTTTTTATTGCAATACCTGATGCAACAGATGCCACACCAAACAAATGATGGCCGCATGCATGTCCTGCATCTTTACCGGCGCTTGTTTTTACCGGTGAATTGGTTTGTGACAAACCGGGCAGTGCATCAAACTCTGCAAGTATGCCAATTACCGGCGAACCACTTCCATAAGTTGCAACAAATGCAGTGGGAATGCCTGCCACACCTGCTTCTACATTAAAGCCATTATCTTTTAATGTTTGCTGCAATAAAGCTGTGCTCTTTACTTCTTTGTACCCCACTTCAGCATAATCCCATATCTGTAGTGCAGTATTTTTATACAAATCATAGCTGGCTTGTATTTGACTGGTTGCTTCTGTTTTTAACTGATCATCTTTTGTTACAGGGGCTTTTTTTTGTGCAGTAGTATATAGAAAAAAAATGCATGCAGAAAGAAGTAAAAACAATGATTTCATCTGATTGATTTTAGAAAGGGAAGGTACTGTTTTTAAAATAAAAAAACCGGCATGGAAACCGGCAGTGCTGATAAACTTCTATGATTTTTTACCGGAATGATCAGCCCAAAATATCAATTAAACCTTTAAATACTATGGCAATTCCTATGAAAGTCAGCGTGTAAAGTACAAACAGAAAGTTCTGGTTCTGCTGAAACAAAAACATGCTAAGCATAAAACTTATGAGCATAATAGTACCGCCAATACCGGTCCACATAAAACCGGCATCTCTTTTTTGCCTGGAGCAAATGCGTTTCCATTCCTGTATGATGCTGTTAAGTTGTTCCTGCGGTAATTGCAGTTGTTCTAAACGTGTTTGAATTTGAGAAGCGGCAAGTCCTTCGCCCTTCCATCGCTTTATCTGATCAAGAAATGGCTGGATATGTACACTTTCCATAAAGCAAGCTTTGCTGAAAGTTACAAAAAATCTTTTTTGTGAAAAAAATTATTGATTGATTCCACCGCTTACTTCTATACGCTGGCCATTAATCCATTTGGCGTCTTCAGTACAAAGAAAAGCAACCACACCACCAATATCATCTGCATTACCCACACGACCCAATGGTGATAAAGAACTTAAAAAACCTTTCATTTGAGGGTTGCTGCGGATGGCTGCACTGTTGAAATCAGTTTCTACCGGGCCGGGCGCAACAATATTGGATGTAATACCTCTTGCACCCAGCTCTTTTGCAAGATATTTTGTAAATATTTCAACGGCTCCCTTCATAGACGCATATACAGAGTAGCCGGGCACGCAGAACCTGGTAGTGCCGGTTGAAATATTAATGATACGCCCGCCATCATTTAAAAGGGGCAATGCTTTTTGTGTGAGAAAATAAACGCCTTTGAAATGAACATTGAGAAAATCAGTAAACAGCTCTTCAGTAACATTTGTGAAGGGAACAGTAGCGCCCATACCTGCATTGTTGATAAGGAAATCAAACTTATCTGCATTCCATTTTTGCTGAAGAACAGAAGTTACATTTTTAATAAATAAATCCAGCGATTCAAACCTGCTCATATCCAGGTGAAGTGCAGCGGCATTTCTTCCGAGCGCTTCGATTTCCTTTACCGTTTCATGAGCCAGTTCTTCATTGCTGCGCCAGGTGAGCATTACATCAAATCCTTTTTTAGCAATGCTGATGGCCATATCTTTTCCAAGGCCACGGCTGCCGCCGGTAACTAATGCAATTTTTGATGACATATTTTATTTTTTATTGAATTGCAAAGCTTCTTCAAATTATTTTTACCAACATGGTGAGCGCTTCAGAAAAAATGGTGAGTACTTCAGATTTTATAAACCCTGTGTAATGGAATCACGGAATTTTTTTGGAGTGGCGCCGGTGTACTGTTTAAAAAATTTGGTAAAGTTAGATGGATCGTAAGTGAGCTGCCTTGCAATTTGTGAAATAGATAAAGGAGTGCCGGGGATGAGTTCTTTAGCTGCAGTGAGCAAACGTTGCTCATATAAATCACAGGTGCTTTGGCCAGTTACTTCTTTAATAGTATTGCTTAAATGAACAGGATGCACATGCAGCATGGCTGCAAAATCTTTTATTTCCAGGGCCTCTTCTTCTTTTCCTTCTTTGAGGCTTTTAATATGTGCATCCAATGCATTTATGTATTGTTGCACAATTTCTTTTTTACGGGCAGAGAGGGCGGGGGTAAGGGTTTGTGTTTGCTGCATGTGTTGTACTTTGTATTTGTTTATTGTGGTTTGTTTTTTGGCAAGCCCATGTTTTTATCAAGCCATTCATCCAGGCGGCCTTCTTCATCTGCTTTGATAAGCGCTTCCATCTTTTTATCTTTCTTTATTCCTTTACCTGATTTGTAAACCTCAATCATCCCTTTTAGCGCTGCTTTATGTTTGGCCCTGATATCTTTTGAATAATTATTTTCAAGAACATATTGAGCGCTGCCGGCCATATATAAAACCATCATTCCGGGATTTTTAGAATCAAAATCGGCAATAACAGGATATAATTCAACATTTACCGTTGGACTGCCGTTTACCCATTTTACCACCAGGTAAGAAACCTGTTTTCGTTTTTGAGTCTGTTCATTTAAAGGAACCGCATGCAGCCATTTGGATGCTTCAATAATGGTAGTTTCATATTTGGCATAATCTTCTTTTTCAACAACAGTAAAATCATCGGGCATTTCAAAGGTTTGTGAAAAAGAAAGAAAGGCATGGAAAACAAAAAGTAAGAGTGTTGTTATCTTTTTCATATGATGTTTTTTGAAAGATAATCCTGTTTGAACAGGGTTGTATTATTTGTTTAATCAATGCCTGCTTCAGGTTGAATAGTTATAATGTTGAGGGCAATGTCTCAATATCATCAATAACTGCACTTCCGGTTTGCCTGTATATATTGCAGGAATGCTATTCCTCACCAGTTAAACACCACGTTCTGCTCAATATCCGGATGAAGGCTTTTAGCCACCGGGCAGGAGAGAGCAGCGTTTTTGAGAATCGTCCTCTCTTTATCATCCAGCACCAGGGTTGATGGAAAATAAAAATGAACATCCACACCGGCAACTCTGCGTGGATCGGGCTTCATGTGTTTTTGAATATCAATCTTAACCCCGCTAAGATCAATATTCATATCTCTTGCTTTAATACCCATAATGGTTACCATACAGCAACCAAGTGAAGTAGCCAGTAAATCAGTGGGGGAGAAACGTTCTGCTTTGCCCTGGTTATCTAATGGTGCGTCTGTTTCAATGGAATTGCCGCTGTGTAAATGCGTGGCCAGGGTTCTTAAATCGCCTTTATACACAATTTCAGATGTCATAAAAGGGGTTATGGTTTTGATAAATTTAAAACAAACATACGAAGCTGCTTGCGCTTTCGTTTTATTCTGTAAATTTACTTCTGTAACATTAATACATCATCTGTGAAGAAACTATTTCTTTTTGTTCTCACTTTATCAATAGCCGCAGCGGGTTTTGCCCAGGGTCAACCCCAAAACCGCAAACAAAGTAAAGAAGCACAAAAAAAAGAACGTAAAGCAAAAATTGAGAATATGATCCGCCAGCAGGAAGAAGGGGCGCTGGTGTTTAATAAGCAAAATGTATTCGGCATCCGTTTAAATACTGACGGATGGAGTTTGTTTTTTGAAAAGGGTTATATGAAAAGCGTAAAAGTGGCCAATCTTTTCGCTCTTGAGTTGGGCGAAAAGAAAGACCCAAAAGAAAAAAAACAGAGTCTTAACCAGGGCTTTATACAAATTGGCAGCCCTTATGCATTTGGCAAGCAAAATATTTTTTACCAGTTAAAGCCTTCGTTCTATCAGCAGCGTTTAATTGGTGGTAAAACCAACCGCAATGGTGTGGCAGTGCAGGCAATTTACGGGGGCGGTATTTCTGTTGGGCTGGAGCGCCCTTATTATATTACTGTTATAAGCGGCGCCTCAAATAATCAAACAAGGGATATTAAATACACACAGGCAGACAGTAATTTGTTTCTTTCCCCCAACAGAATTGTACAGGGTACAGGCTTTAAGTATGGATGGAAAGATATGAAAGTGGTGCCCGGTGTACATGCAAAGATTGCTGTGCGGTTTGATTATGGCCGGTTTAATGAAATGGTATCAGCCATTGAAGTGGGTTTGAATGTAGAAGCTTATTCCAGGAAAATAGAATTAATGGTTCTCAACCCTCATGACCAGGTTTTCTTTAACTCCTATGTAGCCATACTGCTGGGTAAAAGAAAGTAGCTAAATTTGCGCTTTAATCATTTATAAGCATGAGTTGTTCCGGAGGATCAGTTACTGATTCAGTTGTTACCGAAAAAATTAAGAAACCAGACTGGTTGCGTGTTCGCCTTCCCATTGGTGAGAGTTACAGGCATGTGCGTAACCTGGTGGATACACATAAGCTTCATACCATTTGTGAAAGTGGAAATTGTCCCAATATGGGTGAGTGCTGGGGTGCGGGCACTGCCACATTTATGATTCTCGGTAATACCTGTACCAGGAGTTGTGGTTTTTGTGCAGTGGCAACCGGCAGGCCTGATGCTGTGGATTGGGATGAACCACAGCGTGTGGCCGAAGCTATTCATTTAATGAAAGTGAAACATGCCGTTATTACATCTGTTGACAGAGATGAACTCAAAGATGGCGGCAGTACCATCTGGTACAATACCATTAAAGCAGTAAAAGCGTTAAACCCCGGCACAACATTAGAAACATTGATTCCGGATTTTAAAGGGCAGATGGAAAATGTACAGCAGGTGGTTAATGCCCATCCTGAAGTAGTATCCCACAACATAGAAACAGTAGAACGACTCACAAGACAGGTTCGCATACAGGCGAAATACTGGAGAAGCATGGATGTACTCCGTTACTTAAAAGAAAATGGTATGCGGGTGAAGAGTGGCATAATGCTGGGCCTGGGCGAAACAAAAGAGGAAGTAATACAAACGTTACATGATTTAAGAAATAACGGAGTGGATGTGGTAACGATTGGTCAGTATTTGCAGCCCACTAAAAAACATTTATCTGTTCAGCGATTTGTGCATCCTGATGAATTTGCTGAATACAGGGAAATTGGTTACAGTATTGGATTGGATTATGTGGAGAGTGGCCCGCTGGTTCGCTCATCGTATCACAGTGAAAAGCATGTAATTCCCGGTTATGGCAAACAGAAATGGGAAGATGAAAAAGCAGTAATGATTTCTGCATGATGATGTATTTGAAAAAAATAATAATGGGAGCAGTGTTGCTGATAAGCGCTGCTCCTTTTTGTTTTGCACAGGTTCGGTGGGCGAATGTGGATTCATTGTATGCACCGCTTCCCGCATCTGTACACATATACAAAACAACTGACAGTATTGAAGGCCGGCCCAGTATTGCTTATTATGTAATTGCTGATTTAAAAGACCCGAAGCTTGATTTTACTGTGGATACCACATACAGAAGAAGAATTACCCCTTCAGAATTTTACACAAGAAACCATCAGCCATTGCTGGTGGTGAACTGCAGTTTTTTTTCTTATGAAACCAACAGCAGTGTAAATGTAATTATGAAAGAAGGTAAGATGGTGAATTATAATTTGCATACCATACCGCTGCGGGGAAAAGATACGCTTACTTACTATCACCCCACACGTTCTGCGTTGGGTATTTCAAAAAGAAGAGAAGCAGATGTGGCTTGGTTGTACAGCGATTCCAGCGATCGTTATCCTGTTGCATTTGAAACGGACCCTGTGTTACTGAAAGATTCATTTCTCATTACTGATAAACTAAGGTTTTATCAACCCGTTGCTTTACAAAAAAAAGATTTGAAAAGAGATCATGTTATTCATAAGCGATGGAAAATGCGTACGGTTGTTGGAGGCGGGCCGGTTTTACTCCAGGGCGGAACTATCAGAATCACCAATAACGAAGAACGTTTATTTACAGGCAAAGCGGTAAATGACCCCGAGCCGAGAACAGCAATGGGTTATACTGCTGATGATCAGCTCATCATACTTGTGGTACAGGGAAGATTCAAAGGAATTGCAGAAGGAATATCATTAACCAAAGAAGCAGAATTATTTCAGCAACTCGGTTGTGTGGAAGCATTAAACTTAGATGGCGGCGGCAGCAGTTGTTTATTAATCAACGGAAAAGAAACGATTAAGCCCGGTACCAATGGTGTGCAGCGCCCGGTACCGGCTGTATTTCTCATTAAGCAAAAGTAAAGCTGGTTGCGTTGTTGTTTATTCATTTAGGGCAGGTGATAAAAATGTTTAAACAGTTCCACATCCCTTTTTTTATAAACCCATAGATTTGTAAGAACCAAAATTTTAACTCATGAAGAAAATCATTATCGTATTTCTTTGCTTTGTATTGCCCGTTACACTTTTAGCCGGTAAAGATGGCGATACTTCCACCCTTGATGCCAAAAAGTTAATAGATTACGTCAGGCTGATGGACTCCGTAAAAAAAGTAATGAAGTACCAGACAGGTGTTGTGGTTTTGGATAATGGTATTGCACAACTCAACATCCCCGCAGGTTTTAAATTTCTGAATAAAGAACAAAGTAAATATGTAATAGCCGATTTGTGGGGCAACCCGCCCCGTGAAGATGTTTTGGGTATGATCTTTCCTGATAATGATGATCCGTTTTCTGACAGCAGTTATGCATTCATTGTTTCCTATGATGCGATGGGCTATGTAAAAGACGGTGATGCAGATAAAATTAATTACGATGATATGCTGAAAGAAATGCAGAAAAGTGAGAAGGAAGAAAATGCAGAGCGTATTAAAAATGGTTATGGCTCCATTCATTTTGTGGGGTGGGCGCAAAAACCGTTTTATGATAAAAGCAAAAAAGTATTGCACTGGGCCAAAGAATTAAAGTTCAGCGATGCGGAAAACAATACGCTTAACTATGAAGTACGCATTCTTGGCAGAAAAGGTGTGTTATCATTAAACGCTGTAGCATCTATGAGTGAACTGGCAATGGTAAATAAGGATATTGATAAAGTGCTGGGCATGGCTGCTTTCACTAAAGGAAATACCTATGAGGAATTTGATTCCAATGTGGATGAAGTGGCTGCATGGACTATTGGCGGGCTGGTAGCCGGAAAGGTATTGGCCAAAGCTGGTTTTCTTGCTTTGATTTTAAAAAATATTAAGCTGGTTGTATTGGGTATTATTGCCTTTGGAGGTGCCGTATGGCGTTTTATTACCGGGCGAAAGAAAAAAGAAGAAGAGCAGCAGGAACCAACTGCTTAACCACATTCTGATTCTGAAGAACGGGATAATAAAGAGCAGGGTATTACGGGTAATACCAATCGAATTTTTATTTTGGTTTAACTTCGAAGGCCATAAGAAGTAAGGGGTTTCAATAAGAAAGATTCTTTTCTTATCAGTCCTTTTTGTTTAATTTATTATCTTTTGACCTAAGTGAAATTTATATTTCATGTCAGGCTAAAAACTTAGGCTGCTCTCTTTGCATCCTTTACTTCTTAGCTACTCTTAACCCTTTAACAAATTCTTTCGGTTACCTTTTTATCACTTCGGGTATCAATCATCAAATCTTTGTACAAAGAGCTGCCATTATGAAACTGCATCAGCGGTTCTTCATTTGCACCGTATAATACCAAATTGGTAAATAATTAGGGCTTGCTCAAAAACTCAGCCCAATTTTTAACTCATAAAATTTTGGTTGGCAAGATTTATAAAATGCCATTGC
>JAIEQM010000119.1 GCA_019747705.1 Chitinophagaceae bacterium
CCGACCTGGTGCCCATGCGTTACTTGATTTTAAAGTTTCACTAACTTGCCATCATGAGTTCAAAATATAAATTTACAAATAAAGAAGCTGTATATTTTGTTACAGCTACTACTGTTCAATGCCTGCCCGACTGAGTCATTCAGGCGGGGATAGATGTTTTTACAAGAAACATATACCGTGATATACTTTTGGACAGTTTTCGGTTTTGTCAAAAGAATCAAGGTTTGCAAATTCATGTCTGGGTTTTGATGCCGAATCATTTTCACATGATTTGTTCGTTTGTAAATAATCATGATCCCGGGATGGTATTAAAGAATATTAAAAGCTTCACAGCCATAAAAATTATTGATGCTATCATTAATAATCCGCAGGAAAGCCGAAAAGAATTTATGCTGGATGTATTTGAAAAAAACGGCAAAGCCAATAAGAGTAACTATCGTTTTCAATTTTGGCAGCATGAAAACCATCCGGTACTATTGGATACAAACAAAATGCTTGAGCAACGATTAACTTACTTGCATGAGAATCCGGTTCGATCAGGTTATGTTTTACTGCCGGAGCATTGGTTGTACAGCAGTGCTGTTGATTACTATACAACCAATCAAAAAGGTTTATTAGACCTTGTATTACTGGAGTGACTTGCTTTTTGACATAAGTAACGGATAGGCAGCAGGTCGGGAGACCTGCGCCAGAAATGGACCTGCGCCAGAAACGCTTTGAATCTTCGGGAACTACACATATAAAACAGCAAATTACAGAATCACTTACCAGTTAGCTGTCTGCAGAAATCAGCAAATTGAGGTATTCTCTCAGGCTTGGTGCAACGCTTTCACTCTTAGCTTTGTCAGTCATTAGAATAAACGCATGCAGCACAGGCAACTCATAAAAGACTGTATTAAACAAAAACCTGCGGCTCAAAAAGAGCTGTATGATTTGTTTGCTGAAACCATGCTGGCCGTTTGCTACCGCTACACCAAATCACTGGCTGATGCCGAAGATGTATTGCAGGATGGATTTATTAAAGTGTTCCGTAATCTTTCTGCTTACAGGGAAGAAGGAGAGTTAGGTGGCTGGATAAGACGCATCATGGTAAACACAGCCATCAACTTTCTTAAAAAGAAAAAAGAATACCAGTACGATATGTCTTTTTTGAATGAGCCTTTGCATCCGGTGAGTGATGATAATCCTGAAATAAAACTTCGCACTAAAGAACTGGCTGATTTGATTCGCCAGCTCCCCAGCGGGTATCAAACCATTTTTAATCTGCATGCAGTAGAAGGATTTACGCATGTGGAAATAGGGCAGATGCTCGGTATTAGTGAAGGTACCAGCCGCAGCCAGTACATGCGTGCAAGAAATTTATTGATGACTTGGATTGAAAAATATAATTCCGAACTTAAAACAAGTTCTTATGGCGGATAATTTTGAAAAGAAGATAAGCAGGCAGATGGATGATTTCAAAATTCACCCTTCAGAAGCGGTATGGCAAAAAGTGGATGCACAATTGCGTAAAGATAAACGCAGGAGATGGTTTTTCTTTTTGCTTTCTGTTGGAGTATTGCTGGGCAGCGGCAGTTTTCTCATCTATGAGCGTTCGCATAATGCATCAGCTCATGTGCGCCCGCAACCAGTTGCAATTTCTTCCAAAACTGGTGCAAATACCTCAAAAGAGAATGAGCAATTGAAACTAGAGCCTTCGTCATCAGCAATTCCTTCACAAAGAAACGATGCAGTTTCAGAAAATAATATAAAAGAAGATAACAAGCCGGTTTTACAAAACAACAGTTTTCCA
The DNA here is from genome assembly GCA_019747705.1 of Chitinophagaceae bacterium. Lineage (GTDB taxonomy): Bacteria > Bacteroidota > Bacteroidia > Chitinophagales > Chitinophagaceae > Lacibacter. The sequence continues at coordinate 1,793 of JAIEQM010000119.1, forward strand.
AATACCATTAGCAAATCTGCAGCAAAAACTAAGATTGTAGAATCAAATATCGTTGCTGATAAAAAAGTGACAACGATGCGTAAGCCTGCAAGTAGTAATAATATTTCAGCAAATCATCTGCCAGCACAGAAAACAGCAATCAATTCAAAAGCAGAACCAGTAAAGAAACAAACTGTTCATCTTCAAACACCCGTTGTTGATACAACAGTACAAATTACAGGTGTAAACAACACACCGGTTGATAAACAGTCAACAAATACACAACCAGCAAGCACAAATAAAAAAACAACTGACTCTGCTACCCGGCAGGTGGCTTTGCAGGAACAACAGCGTAATGAAACAGTAACTCCAAATGAAAAAGTTGCTGTTGACAGCCCTGCACCAGAACCTGTTGCTGCAAAACGCAAAATGCAAACGGGATGGAGTTTGAATGCAGGTATTACTGATGTGCGTTCTTCTGTTATTCCAGCAAAAGGTTTTACAACTGCTGATACTTATGCGATACCTTTAACAGGAACCTCAGGAATACCCGGTGGTTTGAGCGGGTTGTTAAGTAATGAATACAGCATCAGGAGCAATGTGCAAGCAGGTGTTGGTTATGCTGTGCGTTTTCCGTTTGGGAAAAAAGCCTGGTTTGTTACCGGTGTTCAATACCAGTATCATCGTTTTTCAGTAATTGAAAGAGTAAGAAGAGATACATTTTCTGCAGCACAAAACAGGTTGGTAAGCAATTTTTCCAATGAAAATAAAACGGCATTTAACTTTCACTACATCAGCATACCCACTGAAGTACAGTGGCAAATTGCGCAAACAACAAAAGGAAAACTGATGCTGGGCACAGGTTTGCTGCACAGTTTTAAATTTGCTGCCTCAACTGCACTCCCTTCATTTGCTGACAGTACTTCCGCTGCTGCATTCTATCAGCCAATAATACAGCTTACACCTGCTTATGAATGGAAAACAAAGAAAGGTGTTATGCAATTGGGATGGTATTTTAATTATGGGTTGCTGCCGGTGTACAATAATGTGTCAAAAAATCATTGGTGGCAAACGGGTTTGCGGGTGCAGTACTGGTTTAAAACAAAATAATAAGGAATGCAACGGACCGGGCAACTCTGTGGTCAGTTGATTATCTAAACAAACTCTTATGAAATTTTTTATTCGGAATTTTGCTGCTTTATTGCTGCTCACGTTTTTATTTCAAAGCTGTTTAAAAGATAAATGCACGCAAACATTTAAAGTGTATCGCCCTGTATTAAAAACCAAGCAGGAGGTGCGTAACAATATCAAAACAAAAGCACCGCAGCCTTTGCAACAACCCGGTAAGCTCACTTTATTTGGTAATTATATATACCTGAATGAACCGGAGAAAGGGATTCACATTATTGACAATGCCAACCCCTCACAACCACGCAACACTGGTTTTATTGAAATACCCGGCAATGTGGATATTGCCATACGTGGAAATATTTTGTATGCTGATTTGTATGATGAACTGGTGAGCATTGATATTTCAAACCCGCTCAACGTACAATTAAAAAATACTGTACTGCGTGCATTTCCTGAACGTTTTTTTACAAATGGATTTACAAGCGATACAAGTGTATTTATTGTTGGCTGGACAGCAAAAGATACTACGGTAAATTTGAATTGTACCGGTGGACGTGCAGAAGCACAGTTTGATGATATAGCATTAAGAAACACAGGTGCATTTTCAAATATTGCTGCTGCCGGCGCACCTGTTGTTACAGGCATCAACGGAAGTATGGCCCGTTTTACATTGCTGAATGATTTTATGTACACTGTTTCCAATACACAGTTACAGGTATTCTCACTATTAAATGCGGAACAACCGCAGCGTGTGAATACAGTAAATTTGGGATGGGGTATTGAAACCATTTATCCTTTCCGCAATAATTTGTTTATTGGTTCGCAAACAGGCATGTTTATTTATGGCACACAAAACCCGGCATTGCCTAATGCGCTCGGAGCATTTACACATGCATTTGCATGCGATCCTGTGGTGGCTGATGATATGTATGCCTATGTAACATTGCGTAATGGAACTACTTGCCGCAATACGGCCGTAAATCAATTAGATGTAATTGATGTGCAAAATCTTCAAAGACCTTTTCTTATTAAATCATATCCTCTTACCAATCCGAAAGGGTTGAGTAAAGATGGAAACATTTTATTTGTATGTGATGGAAGGGATGGAGTACGTGTGTTTGATGCAACATGGCCTTACAGCCTGAAACAAACATTTCATTTTAAAGGAATTGAAACTTATGATGTAATTGCATGGAACGGTAATGCTATTGTGGTGAGTAAAGAAGCGTTGATTCAATACAATTACACAAACCCTGCGGCTATCACTGAGCGCAGCCGTTTAACCATTCAAAAATAATTATATGCGAATTTTAACAGTGCTGTTATGTGTGGCTGCAATGCTTCAAACATCAGCACAGCAAAAGAAACCGCAGCCGAAATTTCAATATAATACCATTGCGCAGGTGGGTTTGCTCACAGGAAGTTCAACTGAAAGCGCTGCCCTGCAGCTTATTGGTGGTGTAAAAAGAAACCGTTTGTTTACAGGCATAGGAACGGGAGTGGATTATTACATGTACCGTGGTATTCCGGTGTTTGCAGATGTGCGTTATGACTTGCTTCAAAAAAAAGGAACCTTGTTTGCGTATGCTGATGGCGGCGTTCATTTTCCGTGGGTAAAAGGTGATACAAAGGATGACTGGGTGAAATATTATCCGGGATTGTATAGTGATGCAGGTTTTGGTTATCAATTCAAAACCAAAACAACAACTTCTTTTTTATTGAGCGTTGGGTATTCTTACAAACATGTAAAACAGAAATATGAAAATTTAATTTGGGTTGACCCATGGCCGGTAATACCCAGACCTGCAAGCTTTGGTGAAACACGCAATTTTTATCTGCACCGGTTATCTGTTAAACTGGGAATTCAGTTTTAATGTTGCTGTATAAACTTCAGGTTGCGTTGAATACCTGCAAACTTTGTTCGCTTTAATGGTGAATTTTTGAAAGCCTGTTTAAAAATTTCTTCACTCATTGCTGACCATTGCTGTGTGGTGAGATTTAAGATTTCAGGAATGGGAGTGAAGGCTTGTTCAGTTGTTGCTTTGCTGAAACGGTTCCAGGGGCATACATCCTGGCACACATCACAACCAAACATCCAGTTGTCAAATTTGCCTTTCATGCTTTCATCAATCAACGCATCTTTTAATTCAATAGTGAAATAGGAAATGCATTTGCTGCCATCTACCACTTTATCAGGAAGAATTGCATCAGTGGGGCATTCATCAATACATTTGGTGCAGGAGCCGCAATAATCTTTTACAAAAGGTGCATCATATTCCAGTTCCAAATCACAAATCAATGTGGCAATAAAAAAGAAAGAACCGTTTTGTTTGCTGATGAGGTTTCCGTTTTTGCCCACCCAACCCAATCCGCTTTTTACAGCCCATGTTCTTTCTAAAACAGGAGCGCTATCAACAAACCCTCGGCCGTTTACATCACCTATGTTTTCCTTAATCAACTTTATCAACTCTGTCAACTTCCCTCTAATCACTTCATGATAATCATTTCCAAAAGCATATTTGGAAATTTTGGGGGCTTCTTCTTTTTGTTTTGCAGAAGGAAAATAATTCAGCATCAGTGTAATCACACTCTTTGCACCGGGCACTAATTTGGAAGGATCAACACGCAGTTCAAAATAATTTTCCATGTATTGCATGTTGCCATGCATGTCTTGTTTGAGCCATTGTTCCAAACGCCTGGCATCATCATCCAATCTCTCTGCTTTGGCTATACCGCAAAAATCAAAACCCAGTTGTTTTGAAAATTGTTTGATGCGTTGTGTATTGGCAGAACTGTTCATTCTTGTTCTACATGCAGGGAATGAAGAAGGCGGTGTATAGCTGGCGCCAAAATCAAACCAATATTGGTAATGAAAACTACACCGCTGAACAAAGCGTAGAAAGAAGAAAACCATTTGCCCGCATCTGTATTTATTTCAATCACCGGCCCCATACCACTTAAAATCATGGATGCATTGTGAAAAGAATCTAACCAGCCGGCTCCTGCTAAATAATGATAACCAATGATGCCAATAATCAGGCAAAGGAATAACACCCCGCAGGCTAATAAAATATTCCAGCCAATACGTTTAAAAAATGTTTTGGTGGAAGCAAGCGGTTGCCGTTTATGTTCATACATAGTAATTCCGTTGATTGAATTGCAAAGATGCAAAACATTATTGGCAGTTGCCCTTCATTTGTTCATTAATGGACGATTGTAACTGATTGTACAGTTCACGCTTTTGCACATCCTGCTCTTTTTTGGAAAGAAGGATGCAGGCATAGCCTCTGCAAAAATCAACCCATACAAAAGGCGAATTTTGAGCGTTACAACTAATGGTGGCAGCATTTTTATTTTCAATCCACGTACCAAGACTGTAGGAAAACCGATTGAAAAAAGGAGGTGTAAATTTATTAAGCGATGTACCAGTTTGCACTTTCAGTAATTCATTCACACTTGCGTCACTTAAAATTTGTTTGCCCATAAATTTTCCTTTATTGAGCAACATGCTTAAGAAGTTCATATAATCCAATGCAGATGATTTTGCACCGTCAAACGGACTGATGGCTTCAGTATAATTGCTGAAGGTTGTAAAACGCATATTGAGCGGGCGCAATAATTTTTCCTGGATTAAGCGGTCAAATTTTTTCTTGGTGAGCACCTCCAAAACCCTGCCTGCAATATTGCTGCCCATTTGATTGTATTGAAACCAGGTGCCGGGGTTTTGTGCAATGCCTCTTTTCTCTGCATAAAAGTTCACTTCTTCTTCAAGGGTTGCAAATTTGCTTTTCTGAAATAATTTGCCGGCTCCTGTTTTATCTGCTTCAATACCGGTGGTATTGGCCAAACAATGCCGGAGCGTAATATAACCTTTCATCCATTTGGGAAAGATGGGCAGGTATTTTCCAACATTATCATCCAAAGAAATTTTTCCTTCATCCACCAGCATCAGCGCCAATGCTGCAGTGAGCCATTGGCTGCTTTCGCCTATGGGCGCCTGTATGTTGGGTTTAAAATCGCCCAGCGTTTTTTGATAAATGATTTTTCCGTCTTTATAGATGAGCAATGCCTGATCATCACCCAGTGAGCGCTGGTTGTTGAGCATGATCTGTTCTGTTTCGGAAAAATTTTGAGCCAGTGAAATAATGCTGATCATCTGAAAAAAAAGAAACAATAATGATTTCATCTGTTTTTTTTAAAGGTAAGTAGTTGTCAGATGTTGTTCGCCATAAAAATAATCATTGTTACCGGCAAAAATTGCCTGTCATTTTTATCGTTCACTTCATCAATCTAAAATAGTATTTAACTCCGGTATTGAATTCTTTTGCGAAATGTTTTATTGAACCCCGGTAAGAAGGGTTGCGGCATTTACCTCAACACCCCATCCACCACACTCTTCAACTCCTTATACTTTTCATTGCGGCCTTTGTTTTGCAAATTGTACACAAACAAAAACGCACAATATTTTTTATCATTACTTACCCACGGAAAACTGCCAAATAAACCCGGGCTTGTTACAGCGTCACTTCGTTTACTGTCGGGCATGGCTCCTTTTTTATCTGCAATAGTCAGCGGACTATCCATCACCCATTCTCCAAAACCATAACCCCAGTTGCCCGCTTCTGCAGGAGATGAAGTAACCAGTACATCTTTTCCAATCCTGTTCTTCTGCATTTCCACAATCAATGCTTTGCTGATGATGCGTTTGCCGTTAAACTCACCTTCATTCAAAATCATCATCAGAAAATTCATATAATCTTCAGGCGTACTGTAAGCGCCTCCTGCTGCAAGCGGCACACCTTTCTTTCCAAAATCAGTATTCTTCATGTTCAACGGTTCAGCAATGCGTTCTTTAAATGCTGTTTCAAAATCTTTTTTACTTACTTTTTCAATGATAGCAGCAATAATTTGCAAACCCACATTGCTGTAGCGGAATGTTTTACCAGGTTCACCTTCCATAGGCGCCATGGCAATCTGTTCAATGGCTTCACCCATTGTTTTAATGTTCTTCATGTTTTGAATCATCTCCCGTAAATCACCGCCTTTAATGCCTGTGGTATGACTTAAACATTGCCAGATGCGGATATTTCCTTTTCCGTATTTGCTCATGATGGGCAGGTATTTACCCACGGTATCGTTCAGGCGAAACTTGCCTTCATCAGCATAAGTCATCGCCAAAGCGGCAGTTAACCATTTGCTGCAACTGGCTATCCGTTCACGGGTGGTAAGGGTGTAATCCTGCAGCAATACTTCTTCATCAGCCCCCGTAATTCTGGCTTTTAATTTTGCACGGTTCTCCTGTTTTTTACTGAGGTTGTTAAAGGCCTGTGCATATAGCATCTTCCCATCTTTATACACCATCATTACGGCACGACCGCCCAAATCGGGCAAATTATCATTCACCCATTTGGTGATTTTTGAAGTATCCTGCGCTGTTGCGGCCTGAAAAATTAACAGGAAACCAATGATGCTACTGACGTTGATTCCGATTCTTTTCATGATTAATGACATTGTTGCTTAGTTTTTTTGTTGGATAATGATTTGATATCTATTAATAGTTCCTTTTCATGAATGATGATGAACAAATTTAATTCAATTGGCTGTTAATTAAAATTGAACATTGGTTTAGATGAGGCGGAAGATGCTTTGGTTGCTACCTCACCTAACCTCTCCTTGAGGAGAGGAACTGCTCACAGCCCCCGCTATTCAGAGTTTATGATTAATAGCAAGATGGTTGAATAATGATGAAAGAAAGATAAAGGATGATGTGGAAATTAAATAGAGGATTAAAGTTAAACAGCACCGCTCCCTCGTCCTTTAGGAGAGGGAGATGGAGGGTGAGGTGAAAGATGAGTTTAATAAAGCTGTTCAACCAATTGACGCCACGGAGAACGGAACGTACAAGCGAGCGTGGCAAATACGCTCCCTCGTTTGCACAAAAGCTGGTAACACAAAAACAACAAACAAATATTATTAAAACACTATGAATCTCTCAAACTTTACCATAAAAGCTGCTGAAGCTGTACAACAGGCTCAGCAATTGGCATTTAATTCACAAAACCCGAATATTGAGACGGAGCATTTGCTGCAGGCGTTGCTTAACCAGGAAGAAAGCCCTGTTGAATATTTATTGAAAAAAAATAATGTAACCATTAACCTGGCAGAAACAAAGCTGGCAGATGCCATCAGCAAACTTCCTAAAACAACGAGTGAAGCTGCACAGGCTATTGGCCGTGATGCCAACAATGTTATACTCCGGGCGGGCGCTGCTTTAAAAACATTTGGTGATGAGTTTGTAACACCGGAACATTTACTATTGGCAATTGTTCAGGGAAATGATACCAGCGCCAAATTATTAAAAGATGCCGGCCTCACAGAAAAAGGATTGATTACGGCCATTAAAGATTTACGTAAAGGTGAAACGGTGAAAAGTCAAACACAGGAAACGCAATTCAATGCATTGAATAAATATGCAAAGAATTTGAACGAGATGGCACGCAATGGAAAGCTGGATCCGGTAATTGGCCGTGATGAAGAAATACGGAGAACCTTACACATTCTTACACGACGCAGCAAAAACAACCCGATATTGGTTGGTGAGCCCGGCGTTGGTAAAACAGCTATTGCTGAAGGCCTTGCCATGCGTATTGTAAATGGTGATGTGCCGGAAAACCTGAAATCAAAAGTTATTTATGCACTGGATATGGGTCAGTTAATTGCAGGTGCAAAGTATAAAGGTGAGTTTGAAGAACGGTTAAAAGGTGTGGTGAAAGAAGTGAGTACCAGTGAAGGAGAAATCATCATGTTTATTGATGAAATTCATACGCTCGTGGGTGCAGGCGGTGGCGAAGGAGCCATGGATGCAGCCAATATTTTAAAACCCGCATTGGCAAGAGGTGAACTCCGTGCCATTGGCGCAACTACATTAAATGAATATCAAAAGTTTTTCGAAAAAGATAAAGCGCTGGAACGCCGTTTCCAGAAAGTGATGATTAATGAACCCAGTGTGGAAGACGCTATTTCCATTCTTCGTGGATTGAAAGACCGTTATGAAACACATCATCATGTTCGCATTAAAGATGAAGCCATCATTGCGGCAGTTGAATTGAGTAACCGTTATATTACTGACAGGTTTCTTCCGGATAAAGCCATTGATTTAATTGATGAAAGCGCCGCCAAACTCCGGCTTGAAATGAACAGTATGCCGGAAGAACTGGATAAGCTGGAAAGACAAATCCGTCAACTGGAAATTGAGCGTGAAGCCATCAAAAGAGAAAATGATGAAAGCAAGTTGAAAGAACTCAACACCGATATTGCCAATCTTTCTGTTGAGCGTGATACGCTCAAAGCAAAATGGAAATCAGAAAAAGAAATTGTAGAAAAGGTACAGAATGCAAAAGCTGAAATTGAAAATTTAAAACAACAGGCAGAGCGTGCAGAGCGTGAAGGCAACTATGGTTTGGTGGCTGAGATTCGTTATGGAAAAATCAAAGAACAGGAAACTTTAATAGAAGGTTTGAGCAAGCAATTAGAAACCATCAGTGAAAAACGTTTGCTCAAAGAAGAAGTGGATGCAGAAGATATTGCTGAAAACATTGCAAAAATGACGGGCATACCTGTTGCCAAAATGTTGCAGGGCGAACGTGAAAAACTCCTTCATCTTGAAGATGAATTGCACAACCGTGTAGTGGGGCAGGAGGAAGCCATTGTTGCAGTGGCTGATGCTATCCGCCGCAGCCGTGCAGGTTTGAGCGACCCCAAAAAACCAATTGGTTCTTTTATCTTCCTCGGCACCACAGGTGTGGGTAAAACAGAACTGGCCAAAGCACTTGCTGAGTATTTGTTTGATGATGAAAGCATGATGACAAGGATTGATATGAGCGAATACCAGGAAAAACACACCGTTTCCCGCCTGGTGGGAGCGCCTCCCGGCTATGTGGGGTATGATGAGGGCGGCCAATTAACCGAGGCTGTTCGACGCAAGCCTTACAGTGTGGTGCTGCTGGATGAAATTGAAAAAGCCCATCCTGATGTGTGGAATGTGCTGCTCCAGGTGCTGGATGATGGCCGGTTAACCGACAATAAAGGCCGGATGGTGAACTTTAAGAATACGATTATCATCATGACCAGCAATATTGGTAGCCATTTAATTTCCGAAGCTTTTGAAGGCGTAAACACTGAAAATCAGGCAATAGAAGCCACCGAAAAGGCAAAAACAGAAGTCCTGACACTTTTAAGACAAACCATTCGCCCAGAATTTTTGAATCGTGTGGATGAAATCATTATGTTTGCGCCACTTCTGAGGAAAGAAATTAAGTCCATCATCCGCATTCAGTTGAAAAATCTTCAAAAACTGGTAGCCGAAAGCGGAATTGACCTGCGGTTCAGCGATTATGCCCTCGATTTTCTCGCTGAAAATGGTTTTGACCCGCAATTTGGAGCCCGACCGTTAAAGCGTTTAATCCAAAAAGAAATTGTAAACGCCCTGAGTAAGAAGATTTTGGCAGGATCTATTGATAAAAGCCAGCCCGTATTGGTGGATGTGTTTGATAATACAGTGGTATTCAGGAATGAAGTACCGGAAAAGGTAAACTAAGGATTAAATTTTAAACATATAACAACGTTAAAAAAAAATAAGTTGTTATGAAGCAAGAGGTACTAAAAAATACCCGAAAGGGAAAAGGAAATAAACTATGGCACATTCAAAAGCAGTTGAAATTGAAATTATACCTACCAAAGATATTTGGGTGGGCAATACAAAAGCACCCGTTAAGCTGGTAATGTATGGCGATTATGAAAGCGAAGCCTGCGCAAAAGCAAACGAAGTGGTGAATGAAATACTGGAGAAATATGAAGATACGGTTCAGTTTAACTTCCGTCATTTCCCGCTCACACGTATTCATCAGCGTGCACAAAAAGCTGCAGAAGCATCTGTTGCTGCTGCACAGGAAGGAAAATTCTGGCCCATGCATAATATGCTGTTTGCCAAACGCCGCAATCTCGGCACCATTAGTTTAAAAGGCTATGCCAAAGAAGTGGGTGTAACTGATAAAAACTTTTTACCCAAATTAGTTGACTCCGTTTTTGGATGGAGCGTACGTGCTGATTTACTGGAAGGAGCCGATAAAGGCATTAAAGATGTTCCCTTCTTTTATATCAATGGTGAAGTGTACAAAGGCCCCGTGAGTTTAAACGGTTTCAGCAAAGTCATTGACCCGCTCACCAAACCCGCCAAGAAAATAGCAGCAGCCAAACCTGCAGCAAAGAAAAGAGCATAAATTTTTTACTGAGTAAAAAATAACACACTAAGCCCCGCCTTTTAGCGGGGCTTTTTTGTAGTTGGATGCTCTGCATCCAACAGTAGGTTGAAGCTCTGCTTCAACTTCTTAAACCGAGGGTTTATTTTTGTTACGGGCTGTTAGCAAACAAGGGTGCGTTTTTGCCACGCCCGTTTCATCGTTCCGTTTCCAATGTGGCTTTTACCAAGCATAAAAATCAATCATCAGCTTCGGAAAATTCTTTCATCTTTGCAGCTTATTAAAGGCAACGTGCTGTAGCATTATGTTTTAAATTTTAAAAATGAAAAAGCTTCAGAGAGGCCATATGTCAGTAGAGAGAGATAAAAAGGAAGAGAGCAGAGCTCCTTCGGAGCGAAATGTTTTACATGCCGCACCTACGGAGCTGTCGTATATATTATGGATTCTTCTACTAACATTTCGCACCTATGGTGCTGAAATAAAAGCGCAAACATTAAAACTAAATGATAGAGTTTAATTATTAACTCAATCATCAATGAACCCAATAACTCAATGAACCCAATAACTCAATAACTCAATAACCCAATAACTCAATAACTGATTTATTCATTCATTAACTCTTATGCCAACCAACCGCAACGCAGCTATCGGATTTATTTTTGTAACACTTTTAATTGATGTTATCGGTTTTGGAATTATTATTCCAGTAATGCCCAAACTAATTGAAGAGCTGGGTCATGTAAATGTGAGCGGCGCTTCAAAAATTGGCGGATGGCTCCTCTCAGCTTTTGCCATTGCACAATTTTGTTTTTCACCTTTGATTGGCAATCTGAGTGACCGTTTTGGCCGACGCCCTGTTTTGCTTGCTGCACTTTTTGGTTTTGCAGTTGATTATTTATTCTTAGCATTTGCACCTTCCATTGCCTGGTTATTTATTGGGAGAATTGTTGCGGGCATTACCGGCGCCAGTTTTACAACAGCATCAGCTTATATTGCCGACATCAGCACACCCGAAACAAGAGCCAAAAATTTTGGAATGATTGGCGCTGCATTTGGGCTTGGTTTTATTATTGGCCCGGCATTGGGTGGTTTGCTTGGCAGCTTCGGCGCCAGAGTTCCTTTTATGGTGGCAGCAGGGTTATGTTTACTCAATTTTTTATATGGCTTTTTTATTTTGCCCGAATCATTGCCTGCTGATAAGCGCAGAAAATTTGAATGGGTGAGAGCTGTACCCGGAGTGAGTTTATACAACTTAAAAAAATATCCTGCCATTACCGGTTTGGTTTTTTCATTGTTCTTACTCTATCTCGGCTCACATGCCGTGCAGAGTAACTGGAGTTTCTTTACCATTGAACGTTTTAAATGGAGCAGTGGCATGATTGGTATTTCGCTGGCTGTTGTGGGTTTACTGGTGGGAGGTGTGCAGGCAGGTTTAACAAGAATTGTAAATCCAATACTGGGAAATGAAAAAAGTATTTATATCGGATTGGCATTGTATGCAACAGGCATGTTACTCTTTGCATTTGCATCTCAAAGCTGGATGATGTTTGTGTTTTTAATTCCATATTGCCTGGGTGGTATTTGCGGCCCTGCACTGCAATCTGTAATGGCGGGTTATGTTCCTGCAAACCAGCAGGGCGAACTGCAGGGTTCTTTAACAGGAGTGATGAGTGTTACCACCATCTTTGGCCCGTTGTTAATGACGCATGTGTTTTCTTATTTCACAGGAAGTAAAGCCCCCTTTTATTTTGCGGGCTCTGCATTTTTGGCGGGGGCTGTGTTTATGATAACAAGTGTGGTAATAGCGTATTATGCGTTGAGGAAAAATGTTGCAAGAAATTAATTCATTCAGAAATTTTTTTTATTCTTTCTTTTAATTCCTTGTCAGAAATTGTTGACTGCTCTGACTTGTCGTAAATAGAAACCAGGTACACCGTTTCAGCAATTATTTTTACACAGGTAATTACTCTTGCACCACCGCTTTTTCCTTTGCCTTTGGAGCTTATTGCTAATCTGACTTTATATGTATTTTTCCCTAAGGGCGTTCCGATTCCAGGTTGTGAAATCAGTTGTTCAGCTAAGGCAGTTAAATCTTTTCTTAAAGAAGGATACTTCTTTGAAAGCTTTTTTGCTTCAGTTAAAAACTCCGGAGTGGCTTCTACTTTAAAGGGCATCTAACAATTGTTTAAGGGGTATGGATTTCATTTTCCCTTTTTCAATTTGTTGCACCTGCTTCATTCCTTTTTCAATGGAAGCAAGAATTTTTGATTTTGAACCGGAGGTTTTTCTTTTCTTAAGCTCAGTAGTAAGTTTTTCCCACTCGTTGATGGGAACAAAAACGCCCACGGCTTTCCCTTTGGCATCGTATGTATATTGTAGCGACATGCGAAATGAATATGAAGTAAAGTTAAAGAAATTATTTTCTGGATAAAATTTGTGATTTTACTTGATAAATAGTGTAAAGACTTTGCAAACATCGGGCATTTCAGGAGTACTGTTACACAGAAGATGATGACTAAAGAACTGAACGTTGAAGTGTGCGACGCAACGAAGATGCCATAAAATGTTTCAGCTCACTACCCAAAAAATTATTTCTCCGTCATCAACAACCTGTAAAAGAAAATCATACTTTTTAAATCATTCACTGCAATGCGTTCGTCAATGCCGTGAAATCCTTTTGCATCTTTCATGGGTGCAAAGTTGAGCACGGCATCGCTAAACGGACGGAAGTATCTTGAATCAGTGGCGCCAATCATGAGATAAGGCGATACAATTACATTGGGCACCGTTTTATAAACAGCCGCTTCTACTTTTTGAAACATAGGATGCGAAGTGGCCGTTATTGCAGAGGGTTCCATTAATGAAATGGTTTGTTTGCTCACCTGCACACGGTTATCATTCACTGCCTGTTTTACAAAGTTCACCACATCATCACTTGTTTAGCCCGGTAAAATTCTGCTGTTAAAAGTGGCTTTGGCAACGGAAGGAATTACATTGTCTTTAATACCTGCTTTTACAATTGTTGGAACAAGTGTGGTATGAATCATGGCATTGGTGCCTTTTTCTTTTTCAAGTTTATTGATGAGCATGCTGCTGAATAACCATTGATTACTCAACGCCATTCTCGTAATAAAACTACCATTACCACCCACACGGTTGAGCAATTCTTCAACAGGTGGTGTAATGCTCACAGGCATTTGCTGAGCTCTTATTTTTGCAATGGCTTTGTTGAGCACATCAATAGCTGTTTCCGATGCAGGCATGGAAGAATGGCCGCCGGGAATTTCAACGGTGATGTCAATATTTACATAACCTTTTTCACCCACACCAATTACAGCAACAGGCCGGCCCAGTTCTTTAAATCGTTCTGTATCTACAATACCGCCTTCATCAACCACTAATTGCGGATGAATATTATTCTGCTGAAACCATTGTGCAATTTTTGCAGCGCCACGCTTGCCTGCAATTTCTTCATCATGCCCAAAACATAAATAAATAGTTTGCTGCGGTTGATAATTTTCTTTGAGCAATTGTTCTGCTGCTTCCATAATGCTGATGGCCGAAGCTTTATCATCAGTGGCGCCTCTGCCCCAAATGGTATCTTTTATAATGGAACCGCTGAAGGAGGGAACACTCCATTTGTTTTCTGCAACAGCTTCAACAGGTACTACATCCAGGTGAGCCATTAACACAATGGGTTTTAGTGTTGTGTCCTTACCCTTCCATGTAAACACATAACTGAACTCATTGAATTGTTGTCTTTGCAATTTTTGATGAAGCACTGGATAACTTGTTTCCATAAATGTACGGAACTTCAAAAACGCAGTTGTATCAATAGCCAGTGTATCACCAAAGGAAACAGTTTTAATTTGTATGGCCCTGCTCAAATGCATTGCGGCGGAATCACTAATGTTGGGAATAGCAAGTGATTCCTTTACAGGAATACTTTTATTAAAACGGAAAGTGTTTATGAGCACAATAGCTGCAACTGCAAGCAATGCAAACACTAAAACATAAAAGATTTTTTTGAGCATGTGGTTGGTTTAATTGAAAATTATTTATTCTTCATCAAAATGAAAACCAGTTGAAGATGGTTGCTGTGGTACGGAAGTCACTAATTTCTTTACACTTTCAAGCATTTGCTGCAACTGTTCTGCATTAAATACTTTACCGTTTAAAAACACCATTTGTATTTGTTTGGTATTGCTGATGTTTTGTAAGGGATTAGCCACCAGTAAAACCAAATTTGCTTTTTTATTTACAGCTACACTTCCTTCAGTTGCAAAACGATTCAAATATTTTGCTGGGTTTACAGTGGCTGTTTGCAAAGCTTCAGCAGGGGAAAGTCCTGCTTTAACCATCCATTCCAGCTCATCATGCAGACTAAAACCAATATAACAATGCGGGTTGGGAAAATCAGTACCTGCCAAAAGCGGAATACCTGCTTTATGAATCATGCCTGTAATTTTTAACTTCAGTTCAAACTCATAGCGGTTATCTTCAAAGTCTTTGGACGTCAATGACTGCAATCGAAAATCTTTTCGGTAGTCCCACATGTTGCGTGTAAGGCTGCCCATATAAGCCATGCGTGGGTCGTTGAGCAAACTGGTATCATTTACATAAGCAATGCCACGGTTTACAGTAAGCGTTGGACAAATCCATGTATTTGTTTTTTTAATTTGCTGCAGGATGGTTTGTAATTTTTTTTCATTGAAGGTTCTGAATAAAAATTCTTTACGCACCGTTCTTATTTTCCAGTTGGTATCTTTTATTTCACCACGCTGGTAAGCAAACCATTTTTCTGAACTGTCGCTGGCTGCTTCAATAAAACCATACAGATGCTCTTGTGTTGATTGTCCTGCATTAGCTGCTTCAAGCACCGTTAACACATTAGGTACATGACCTGCAAACGGAATGTTTTGCTGTTTGCATGCTTCTGCAATTGCAAAATACCCTTCACGACCCAGCAGTGAATACACTTTTATAAAATCAACCTTCAATTTATTTTTTAAAGAGTCAACTGCTTTTTTTCCCTGTTCTGCATTGGCTATTGCGACTGAGCCGGGCCAAACGGGCTTAGGTCCATCCACAATGGGGCCTGCACTGAAAATAGAAGGCCCTGCATATTTACCGGCGCTGATGTTTTCCCTCCACTTTTTTACATTCTTCACATCTTCAAACATGCCCCGCACACCGGTAATGCCATTGGCAATCAGCAGCGGAAAAGTGGTAGCATCGTTCCAGATATGAGTATGAAAATCCCAGAGACCGGGAATGAGATACATGCCTTTTCCATCAATTACCGAATCTGCTTTAATTTGTTTTTTAGCCGGGCTTATGGAACTAATGAAGCCATTGCTGATGAGCACCTGTTGATTGGGAATGAGTTTCCCTTTCTCCACGTCTACAATAGTGGCATTTTTGATAAGGAGTGTGGGTTGTGCAAAAATGATTGTGCAAACTATCAGTGCGGTGGCCGTTAACAAAAATTTCATGCAGCAATTTACAAATTCAGCATCTTAAACAAGTATTCTTTGTTTAAATAGTGTAACTTTTGCCCTCAGAATTTTTCACACCTAAAACTTACAATGATGGAAGAAAACAAAACCGCTGCTGCCGGTGAAAGCCTGGCAGATAAAGCTGAAGACAAATTGCAGGAACTGAAAGCCACTGCCAGTGATTGGGCCGATAAAGCCGAAGACAAACTGGAAGAACTCAAAGACAAGGCCGGAGAAAAGTTTGAAGAGTTTAAAGACAAAGCTGAAGATGTAATGGGTGATTTAAAGGAGAAAGCATCCAGCCTCTGGGAAAAAGTGGTGGACAAATTTGACGGCGATGAGGAGCCGAAGAAAGAGGAAGCTAAATGATTACAAAAGGTGAAGCAAGCACGCTTCACCTTTTTTCTTTGTGCGCCATGCATGCCATTGTTCTTTAAAGTTAAAGTCTTGAACAGGCCATCTAACGGGAACTGTTAATCCA
>JAIEQM010000015.1 GCA_019747705.1 Chitinophagaceae bacterium
CCCCGATTCGAATCGGGGCACGGGGCAGTTAGTTGCAGTACAACTTAAAAAATCAACAAAACAAAAAAGCTCCTGCTTTAAGTCGGGACAATAAATAAAAAAGCATGAGAAGCTGCAGGGGCCCCGATTCGAATCGGGGCACGGGGCAGTTAGTTGCAGTACAACTTAAAAAATCAACAAAACAAAAAAGCTCCTGCTGAAATCAACAAGGCTGTAAATAAAAAAGCATGAGAAGCTGTAGGGGGAGGGATCGAACCTCCACGAGGCAGTTAGTTGTAGCACAAAGTTCAGTGGTCGACCCTGGTCGCTCAGGTATTGCTACCCTTGCGGCTCTATGCTATATTTATCCTGTTATCCTCACCCCCGAGACAAGAGGGCATGTCTGCCAAAAATTTCATCACCCCACAGTGTATGTTGTTGTTCAAAGAACGATTACAGTGCAATGTTAGAACAAATCACCCATTCATTACAAATATTTCAAGATATTTTTTAAAACTTTTGAAAACATTCAATAAATTGCATCATACGATGAAATTATTTAAAAATAAATCTCATTATGGCTGGTAAATTAAATCTTGACAAATTAGACCTTCAGATCATTACAGAAATGGTGCAGGACGCTCAAATTTCTTATGCCGATTTGGGAAAGAAGCTTTTTGTAAGCGGAGGCACCATTCATGTACGTATTAAAAAGCTACAGGAACATGGTATTGTAAAAGGCACCAAACTCAATGTAGATTTAAAAAAACTCGGTTATGATGTAACGGCTTTTGTTGGGATTTATCTAGAAAAAAGCTCCATGTATGATACGGTGGCGAAAGAGTTGCAGAAGATACCGGAGATTGTTCGTTTAAATTATACAACCGGCAACTACAGTATGTTTATTGAAGTGGTGTGCAGGGATATGAACCAGTTGCGTTATGTGCTGCATGATGCACTGCAAAAAATAAAAGGCATTGAACGTACCGAAACATTTATATCACTGGATGAAAGTTTCAGCAGAACTGTAAATGTAACAAAAGCGGCGGGTTGAAATGATTATAATGAACCGCCCTCAACAAGCCTTGAAGGAACTAAATCTTCATGAATTTCCTTGTCGCCATTAAGGCATTCACTCATTCGTTTAAATGCCAGCTTTCCCAGATTGTAACCGCTTGTTTCCACAAAAGCAATTTCCGGGTAATAAAGTTTGGGGATGCTTCCATCGCTTAATGCAATGACTCCTGTATCACCAGGGATGCTGATACCCAAACGCATCAGGCTTTTCATAGCGCCCATTAATATTTCATCACTCATACAAAATACCGCATCCGGCTTATCCAGTTTTTGAAAATATTGCAGTGTTATGTCTTCGGCAAGAGAAGTGCTGTGGGCATGTTCAATATGCAATGCTGCATTTTTCTTCTTGTCAAAACTGGCAGTAAACGATTCAAGTCTGCGCTTGGTAATAGATAACTGCCTGCTTCCGAAAATGGCAAGAATATTTTTTTTATTTTTCTTCTGTAATGCTTCTGCAGCCATTACCGCTGCTTCTTTATCAGCCAGGCAAATTTTGTTATAATCCGTTTGATCCGGAACCTTATCAAAAAAAATAAGAGGTATATCAGCAGCTTTTACTTTATCAAAGGCAGCCAGATTGTTTGTTTCAAATGAATAGCACGCAAATAAACCGCTCACCCGGTTTTGCCGGCAGAGCTTCAGGTTTTCCACTTCTGCTTCCGGGTTATCATTGCTTTGCAATATCAATAACGAGTAGCCGGTCTTTCTGCTTTCTTCTTCAATGGCTGAAATAAAAGAATCATAAAACATGTTGGTTACGGAGGGTACCATCAAACCAAACAGTTTGGTTTTTTTAGTGCGCAGGTTAACAGCTGTTGCATTAGGTTCATATTCCAATGTATCTGCCAGTTCCAGCACTTTCTTTTTTGTAGCTGCTGAAATATCGGGATGATCTTTTAACGCCCTGGATACCGTAGAAATACTGATTCCGAGTACCTGTGAAATTTTTTTTAGCGTGGTATCTGACATATTTAATTGATTTAGAGCACTTGGGAATTTTCCACTGCAATTATTTTCGCAAACGTTTGAAGCAAATTTATTACCTGAAAACGATAAACAAAAGAATTTTTTTTGAAAAACTTCAGTTAAGTTCACAGAAATTTAACAGGGCTTGCCGTAGTCACACTCAAAAGTTTCAAAAAAACTTATACAGTATAACAGCGTTTCTGCGGCGGGCCTTGTCTTAATTATCTCAATCACTTCTTAAAACTACTGATTATGACTTTGATGAAGTTTGCAAAAGGCTTCCTCACTCTGATGGTGAGCCTTCTTGTATTCACAAATGCATCTTTTGCGCAAACCAAAACTGTAAAGGGAAAAGTAACTGATTCAAAAGGTGAAGGTGTTCCTTCTGCTACCGTTACAGTAAAAGGAACCAGTAACTCCACAACTACTGCGGCAGACGGTTCTTTTTCAATTAATGCCCCCGCCACTGCTAAAACACTGGTGATTTCCTCAGTTGGGTTTGACACAAAAGAGGTTGCGATTTCTGACAACGTAACTGTAACTCTTGAAACCAAAAACGCAGCCCTTAATGAAGTGGTTGTGGTTGGTTATGGTACCCGCCGGGTAAAAGACCTTACAGGCTCTGTAGCAAGCATTACTCCGAAAGATTTTAACAAAGGCCAGATTGCAACGCCGGATCAATTGTTGCAAGGCCGCACACCAGGTGTATTGGTTACCCCTTCAAGCGGTCAGCCTGGCGCTGCTGCTACTATTAATATACGTGGCACTGCTTCTGTACGTGGTAATCAGGGGCCATTGTTTGTAATTGATGGAGTACCTATTGCATCCGGTGGTACTGTAGGTAGCGCAAGTGGTGTAGAAGGCAGCTCAACTCCTTTAAACCCGTTAATGTTCCTCAACCCGAATGATATCGAAAGCATGGTTGTCTTAAAAGATGCCTCTGCTGCCGCTATTTATGGTTCCAGAGCTGCTAATGGTGTAATCTTAATTACTACCAAAAGTGGCAAAGGGGGTAGGAAAGGCCAATTTACATTCAGCGCTAATTCAAGCGTAGCAACAACAGCTAAGCGTTATGATTTGTTAAACGCTAATGAATTTCTTGCCGCAGCAAAACAGGCAAACATTGATGGTGGTGCAGATCCTGCCGCTGCAGCACTTGCTGTTCAATCAATTGACGGCGGCGCTAATACAGATTGGCAAAAAGAAATTTTCAGAACGGCAATTTCACAAAACTTCAATCTGGGATATGGGTTTAATACAAAAACCACTTCTGTACGTTTGAGTAGTTCTTACGATAATCAGCAGGGTATTATCAGAAACAGCAGCCTTCAACGTGCGACAGTTCGTGCAAACATTTCGCAAAAATTTTTCAATGATAAGTTACGGTTTGATTTAGCAACAACATTTTCTAACTCTCGTAACGAATATCCTCCTTTAAGTAACAACGCCGGCTTCCAGGGTAGTTTGTTGGGTGCAGCTTTACAGTTTAATCCCACTAATCCCGTTAAAAATCCTAATGGTTCGTTCTTTCAGCCCGGTGATCAAAGAAACCCCGTACAAATGCTTGCATATTTTGAAGATAAAGACAGAATCAATCGCTTCCTCAATAGCTTAACAGGTTCTTATCAAATTGTAAAAGGGTTGACTTATAAAGTGGTGTTTGGATACGATCAAATTAATACAGAGCGTACTTCATTTGCAGATCCTCGTTTAGGCGACGGTGCATACGGCGGTACTGTTTTTTATTCTGTTCCAAACGGCCCTTCTGAAAACTTGAATAATCCTATAATTGGTAACGGACGTACAACACGTCAAAATAACAAATTGACATCTACACTTTTGGAGCAATATCTTACCTATGATAAAGAAATCCAAAAGCATTCTTTCAACGTCTTGGCCGGTTATTCTTATCAAAGTTTTAAAAATGAATATACGCAGCGAGTTGGTTGGGGTTTAAACACGCCGGTTGTTACTCCAAATGATGTATTTGTAAAAAATTTCGGCAATTTCAAAAACTACAGAGATTTATTCCCGGGTTTCGATAAAAATTCTTTGCAGTCAGTATTCGGAAGAGTAAACTATAGCTATGATGACCGTTATTTCTTAACTGCCACCGTACGTGTGGATGGTTCATCTAAGTTTGGTGCTAATAACCGTTATGCCACCTTTCCTGCGTTTGCAGCTAAATGGAAACTTTCAAATGAAAAGTTTGCACAAAACAGTTTCGCAAAATGGTTTAGCGATTTCAGCATCAGAGCAAATTATGGTTCAATCGGTAGCCAGGATGGTTTAGCCTCATACGGTGCCGTACGATTAGGGTTTGCTTACCCGTCATTTAATAACAATCCTGCGGGTACCGCCGTGCAACAAGAGGCGAATCCTGATTTAAGATGGGAGCAGGAAACTACTACAGGATTTGGTGTCGATTTTACAACTAAGAACAACCGCCTGAATGTAATATTTGATTTCTTCAGCAGAAAAAGAAAAGATATCATCTTTTTTGCCCCAACTCCAGGTGGCTTCTCAGCTACATCTAACTGGTTTATCAACCTTCCCGGAGAAGTTATCAACCAGGGTTTTGAGTTGAGTGTAAACTATAAAGTGATTAGGGGTAAAAAATTCAATTGGGAAATCAACTATAACATGACAAGTTTGAAAAACGAATTCCAGAATCTTCCAAGTCCTATCATAACAGGTGCGGTTAGCGGTCAGGGTTTATCGGGGGCATTCGCTCAAACCTTTACCTCAGGCCAACCCCTTTACACATGGTCAATGCCGGTATTTAACGGATTTGATGGTAATGGCAATGCTCGTTATGAAAAAGGCGCCGCTAACCAGTTTGTGGGTTCTGCTCTGCCCACATTCTTTGCTGGCTTAACCAATAACTTTTCATACGGTAATTGGAACTTGAGTGTGTTTATGAATGCTGTAACAGGGTTTAAAGTATATGATAATACTTCTAATGCTTTGTTCCTGAAAGGTAGTTTGAGAAATGCACGTAATGTTACAAGAGAAGTGGCTAACAGCAAAGAAAATCCATTTAACCCGGGAAGTGTTTCAACCCGCTTCTTATATAATGGAAATTTCCTTCGTCTTTCTAACGTAAACCTCAGCTATACATTTAATGTAAAAAGCAAAACAATTCGTTCACTCTCAGCATTTATTTCCGGTCAAAACCTAGCTTTATTCACAAAGTACCCTGGTTTAGATCCTGAAGTAAACGTAGATAAGCAAATTAATGGTGTACCTTCCCGTGGTTTTGACTACACAAATTATCCAAGACCAAGAATCATCACATTGGGCATAAACTTAGGTTTCTAAAATTTGTTAAACAGATAAACTGATTATAATGAAAACAATTTCAAAATTTTTTACAGGCATTGTAATTGTAAGCTCAGTGCTTTTTGCAGAATCATGTAAGATTAACCCTGAATTAGGAGCCAATAATGTAGAGTTGCCGCCTCCCACAGATGGTGCGCCTGCTGCACCCGCAATAGGTGCTGTGTATTCACGCTTAAATGATCTGGTAGGCCAGTATGGTTATCAAGCCCTTCAGGAGCACTCAAGTGATGAGTTACTTGGACCCACTCGTGGTACTGACTGGGATGACTTTGGTACGTGGCGTCGTTTGCACTTGCACACATGGGGGCCTGATCATAACCAAATCAATGATGTATGGAACCAAATCAACGGGTCGTTATTTCAAACAACATTGGCTGCTGAGCTGTTAAGCGGACAGGCAAAAGCTGAAGGGCAGTTCTTACGCTCATTCTTCAGACTGCTTTCTGCTGATTTGTACGGTGTTGTACAATCTAGATCGGCAACAGCTCCTGCAAGAGCTATTCCAAACGTATTGCCTCGTGCAGCGGCAATTGATAGTATTATTGCTGAGCTTGAATCGGCAGTTGCAGGATTGCCTGCATTTAATGGTACTAACAGAAATGTTGCTACTAAAGAGGCGGCTTGGGCTTTATTAGCAAAATGTTATTTGAACAAAGCTGTTTATAAAGCAAACCCCTCCAGCCCTGCTGGTCCTTATTCATTTGCTGCAGCTGATATGAATAAGGTCATTCAATATTGCGATTTGGTTGATGCCAACCCTCTTCTTGATGTTGATACTTATTACTGGGATAACTTCTCATGGGTTAACTCCACAGCTTCTTCCGAAAACATATTTGTTAGACGAAATGCTGATGGAATTAATATTCAATGGGCTTATAGAATGGGAGCGCATTATAATCAAGCCCCGGGTGGTTGGAATGGGTTTACAACATTGTCTAATTTTTACAATAGTTTTGACAGTTCTGACATTCGTAAAAGAGATACATTGGCTGGTAATATTACATTCTCTGGTGGCGATGCTTCTGTTTATTATACAGGTTCTGCTTCATTAACATCCTACAATCGTTTAACAGGTATCAATGCAGGTTTTATCTTAGGTCAGGTTAGAGGACCTAAAAATCAAAAAATTGGCAATCAACTGGTTGATCTGAAAGACAGAAGCGGCAATCCATTAATAATAACTACAACCGTGAG
The DNA here is from genome assembly GCA_019747705.1 of Chitinophagaceae bacterium. GTDB lineage: Bacteria > Bacteroidota > Bacteroidia > Chitinophagales > Chitinophagaceae > Lacibacter. The sequence continues at coordinate 6,562 of JAIEQM010000015.1, forward strand.
TCCATTTTTTAATAATGAAGTAAGTGGTATTCGTATTAACAAATTTCCCTTTAACCCACTGTTATCAGATCCGGGTAGCAGTCCTAACGACTTTCCATTCTTACGTTTTGCAGATGTTCGTTTAATGAAGGCTGAAGCAATATTAAGAGGCGGTACTGCTACTTTGGGCGAAACGGCCGCTTCAATTGTAGATGGCATCAGAGCAAGAAGGGGCATCTCAGCTTCTATTGGTACAATGGATCTTATAAAAATGTTAGCAGAGCGTGGTCGTGAAATGTACCTGGAAGGCTGGAGAAGAAATGATTTGATTCGTTTTGGTGTGTTTAATGAGCCAGACCAGGCCCGCACCAACAAATCTGATGGATACAAAGTAGTATATCCTATTCCAACAATCGCCCTTTCTTCAAATCCAAACCTGAAACAAAACTTCGGCTATTAGTTTTTATCATAATCAATAGGGGAGAGGTCGCTAATCCTGGCGGCCTCTTTTTTTATGCGCCCTCAATCTTCAAATACTGTGTATTCCTTTACATTTTTTATGCGGCTTTTCATTTAACTTGAGCAGCCGATGATGAATTTATGATGAAACAAAAACTTTGTTATTTACTCCTGGTTGTAACCTGTTTTATTATCTCCTGCAATCAAAACAAAAAGGATGCACTTTTTCAATTAGAAAAAAACGCAGGCATTTCTTTCACAAACAGCATTGAATCTTCCGATGAAAACAATGTATTCAAATACCGCAACTTCTACAACGGCGGTGGTGCGGCAGCTGGCGATTTAAACAATGATGGACTGCCCGAAGTTTTTTTTACTGCCAATAACGGAGATAATAAACTCTTTCTCAACAAAGGTAATTTTCAATTTGAAGATATAACGGAAAAATCCGGTTTGAATAATAAAGGAAGATGGAGCACAGGTATTGTGTTTGCAGATATTAATGCTGATGGGTGGCTGGATATTTATGTGTGCAATGCAGGAAACATGATGCAGCCTGCTTTAAGGAAGAATCAACTTTATATCAACAACAAAAACTTAACCTTTACTGAGCAAGCTGCTTCTTACGGACTGGATAATGATGGATATACCACACATGCTTCATTCTTTGATTATGATTTGGATGGAGACCTGGATTGTTTTATGGTGAATAACAGTCCCATGCCGGTAAACACGTTCAACTATGCAAATATGCGTGACCTGCCTGCAAAAGATTGGGATGTAAAAGATTTTTTAAAAGGCGGCGGCGATCATTTCTATAAAAACGAAAACGGAAAATTTACTGAAGTAACCAAGCTAATTGGGCTGCATGGCAGTTTAATAAGTTTGGGCCTGGGAGTTACTGTGGGCGATGTAAATGGCGATCATTACCCGGATGTATATGTAAGTAATGATTTTTTTGAACGGGATTATTTATACATCAACCAGCAAAACGGAACGTTTAAAGATGAGTTTGAAAACTGGATCCAGCACAGCAGTTTATCATCTATGGGCGCCGATATGAACGATATTAACAACGATGGTTTTCCGGATATTTTTACAACAGATATGCTTCCCGGTGATGATTACCGCTTAAAAGCCAACTCCTCATTTGAAGGCTATGAAGTGTTTCAGCAAAAATTGAATCTTGGATTTTATTACCAGTTTACACAAAACGCATTGCAGGTAAACAACCGAAACGGAAAATTTTTGGAAACAGCATTTTACAGCGGCGTTGCTGCCAGTGACTGGAGCTGGGGCGCTTTATTGTTTGATGCCGATAATGACGGGCTCACTGATATTTATGTATGCAACGGAATTTATCATGATGTGACTGACCAGGATTTTATTGATTTTTTTGCTGATGAAGTAATGCAGCAAATGGTGTTGCGTGGAAAGAAAGAAGAAGTAAACAACATCATCAAACGCATGCCTTCCAATCCCATACCCAACAATATGTTTCATAATAAAGGCAACCTGCATTTTGAAAATACAGCAACTGAATGGGGATTGGATAAACCTTCTTTTTCCAATGGCGCTGTTTATGCTGATCTGGATAATGATGGCGACCTGGATTTACTGGTGAACAATGTAAACATGGATGCATTTGTGTACCGCAATACCAGCCGTGAAAAAAATAAAAACAATTACATCAGTATAAAGCTTAAAGCAAATGCACCCAACACATTTGCTGTTGGCAGCAGTATTAAAGCATATGCAGGTAATCAAATCATTTCAAGAGAAGTGATTCCTGCACGTGGTTTTCAATCCAGCGTGGATTATGTGCAAACCATCGGGCTTGGAAAAGGAAGTGTGGATTCAATAGTGATTACATGGCCCGACAGAACTGTTACGGTTCTTCAAAAACCGGCCATCAACCAATTGCATGTTATTGAAAAATCACCCAGTACAAAACCTTTTGTTGCAATAGCCAATACCGAAACGGCATTATTTGAAGCAAAAGATTCTTCTTTTGAAACACACCGGGAAGATCACTATGTTGATTTCTTTAATGAACGGAATATTCCTTTCATGCTTTCCAAACAAGGCCCCAAAGCGGCTGTGGGAGATGTAAATGATGACGGACTGGATGATATTTTTATTGGTGGTGCAAAAGGCCAGCCTTCTCAACTCTATTTACAAACAGCAAAAGGATTTATAAAAAAAGAAATCCCTGATTTTAAAACCTACTCATTTAATGACATCACTGCTGCATTGTTTTTTGATTGTGATAAGGATGGTGATCTGGATTTGTTTGCAGGCGGCGGTGGTAATTTTGCCAATGCAGCATCAGGAATGTTTCAGAATTTTTTGTACATCAATGATGGCAAAGGAATGTTTACACTCAAACGTGGAGCTGTTCCTCCGGCACTTACCAATTGCGGCTCAGTAACACCTGTTGATTACAATGAAGATGGATTGATGGATTTATTTGTGGGCAGCAGAAGTGTACCGCAATCCTACGGACAAACACCGCAAAGCTTTTTATTGAAAAATAAAGGCAATGGCAATTTTGAAGATGTAACAGCAGCTATTGCCCCTGCGTTTCAAACTTTGGGCATGGTTACAGCAGCAGCAGTTGCAGATATAAATGGTGATGGTAAACAGGAACTCATTGTTACCGGCGACTGGATGTACACACATATCTTCAGCATCAGCCAAACAAAAATGGAAGAACTCAAATCAACCGGTCTTGAAAAGTACAGGGGCTGGTGGCAAACAATGAAAACTGCTGACGCTGACAAAGACGGTGATATGGATTTGATATTGGGAAATATTGGTGAGAATTTTTATTTGCAGGTGAATGATCAAAATCCTGCCAGTCTTTACCTTTATGATTTTGACCAAAATGGATTGCCTGAAAAAGTATTAAGCCGAACCATTAATAACAGAGAGGTGCCTGTGTTTATGCGGAGAGAAATGGCAGATCAGATTCCGTCGCTTAAAAAACAAAATCTCAGGCACAGTGATTATGCAAAGAAAACAGTGCAGGACTTGTTTGGAAGCAACATAAATAAAGCACAAAAACTTACTGTGAATTATTCCTCCAACTGTATTGCATATAACAATGGCAAAGGAATATTTACAGTTAAAGCATTGCCAATGGAAATACAGCTTTCAAGCGTAAATGCCATTGACGTAACAGATGTAAATAACGATGGCTATCCTGATTTGCTGATGGCCGGTAATTTCTTCGATCTCCTGCCGCAGCTTTGCCGCCTTGATGCCAGCTATGGGCATGTGCTCATTAATGATCAGAAAGGAGGCTTTACAGTATTACCAATGAATAAAACAGGTATTAATGTACCTGGCCAAACAAGAGATATTGTTTCATTCAACTACGGCAGGCAAACAAACTCTTTATTCCTGGTGAACAATGCAACACCGGTATGGTATCAATTCAAGAACAAAAAGTAATGAGGAATTTCGGGTTCATAAGTTTGATCATACTGGTGCTGTTTGCAATTGGATGTAAACAAAAACAAAATTCATTATTTGAAGCGCTGAATGCTTCACAAACAGGCATCACCTTCAGCAATCAGCTTAAACCCACACCGCAATTCAATTTGTTTTCTTACATGTATTACTACAACGGCGCAGGTGTGGGCGCCGGAGATTTTAATAAAGATGGTTTGATTGATTTATTTTTTGCCGCCAATCAATCACAAAATAAACTCTTCATCAATAAAGGAAACCTGAAGTTTGAAGATGTAACAATTAAAACTTCCATCCCTGATGATGATGCATGGAGTACAGGTGTTTCAGTTGTTGATATTAACAATGATGGATTACTGGATATTTATGTGTGCCGTGTGGGGAATTACAAAGTGCTAAAAGGGAAAAATCAATTGCTGGTTTGTAAAGGCATCAGCAAAGAGGGTATTCCTTTTTACAAAGATGAAGCGCATGAATATGGTTTAGATTTCTCAGGCTTCAGTACACAAGCTGCTTTTTTTGATTATGATCTGGATGGTGATCTGGATATGTTTTTATTAAATCATTCCGTAAATCATGATGGCAACTACGCACCACGCAGCAACTTCATTAATACTTACGATTCACTGGCAGGTCAAAAATTTTACAGAAATGATTTGATTGTGAAAAATGGCAGGAAGCAACCTCATTTTACAGATATAACTAAACAGGTTGGAATTAATGGCAGTAAAATTGGTTATGGCTTAGGAGTGGTTGTAAGCGATATCAACATGGATGGCTGGCCCGATTTTTATGTGGGCAATGATTTTCATGAAAATGATTATCTGTACCTCAATCAAAAAAACGGCACCTTTAAGGATGAAGGCACAACGCAACTCATGCACACCAGCCAGTTTAGCATGGGTGTGGATGCAGCAGATGTAACCAATGATGCCATGCCTGATATTATTTCAATGGATATGCTGCCTTACGATCCTTACATGATTCGCCGTTCACTGGCAGAAGATGACTATATCTACTTTAACGAAAAAAGAAAATATGGCTATCATTATCAATATGCCCGCAATAATTTACAATGGAACCGTGGCAACGGAAGGTTTACAGAGGCAGGGCAATATGCGAATGTATATGCAACCGACTGGAGCTGGGCTGCACTGTGGATGGATTTTGACAATGATGGGCTGAAAGATTTATTTGTGAGCAATGGCATTCCCAAGCGCATGAACGATATTGATTATGTAAACTTTGTAACCAATGATGAGCTGCAGCAAAAACTCCGCAACAATACACTGGAAGAAAAAGATATGAAGCTGGTGGATAAATTTCCGGAGATTAAAATTCCCAACCAATTCTTCAGTAACAAAGGAAATCTTTCTTTCACTAATTTAACGGATAGTATCAGCAACAACCCAACCACCTTTTCCAATGGAACTGCTTATGCTGACCTTGATAATGACGGCGACCTGGATTTGGTTGTTAATAATATCAATGATGAGGCGCTCATCTATCAAAACAAAAGCAATGATGATAAACAAAAGCCATTTGCTGCTGTTCAACTGAGAGGAGATAGCAGTAACATCAATGCCATTGGCGCTAAAATACTGTTGTTTGCGGGCAATCAAATTAAAACCTATGAAAATTATCCCGTACATGGGTTTCTCAGCAGCATGCAGTTACCTGTGCATATTGGCCTGAGCAATACATTTATTGATTCTGCATTTCTTATCTGGCCCGATAACAGCTTTGAAAAAATTTCTTTACAACCAGATACACTTTCAGCTTACACTTATAAAAAAGGATTGCCGCAGTTTGATTATTCCATAATTCATCAGGGGAATAAACATCAAATTCCAGTTGAAGATATTGCGGCACAAACAAAGCTCAGCTATCAGCACATCGAAAACCAGTTCAATGAATTTGACCGGGAACCGCTGATACCTCACATGGTTTCAACTGAAGGCCCTGCATTGGCTGTTGCTGATATTAATCATGATGGACTGGAAGATGTGTTCATTGGCTCATCCAAAGGGCATCATCCTTCTTTGTTTCTGCAATCAGCAAACAGAACATTTAGCGAATTACCTCAACCCCAATTAATGCAGGATAGTATGTGGGAGCATGTGAGCGCTGTGTGGGCTGATGTGAATAATGATACAAATGTTGATTTGATTATAGCAACAGGCGGCAATGAATATTACGGAACTGATGAACATTTACTGCCGCTTTTATATTTGAATGACGGCAAAGGCAACCTTACACGAAAAGAAGATGCATTTGCAGCAATAGATGTAACACAATCTGTACTCCTTCCGTTTGATTTTAATAAAGATGGTTTTGTTGATTTGTTTATTGGCGGCAGAACCGTTCCATGGAACTATGGAGCTACGCCCCGTTCTTATCTGCTGCAAAATGATGGTTCAGGAAAGTTTACAGATGTTGCCAAACAATATGCTGAACAACTCCAGTACCCCGGCATGGTTACTGATGCAAAGCTTGTTGATATGAACAAAGATGGTGCACAAGATTTGTTGCTGAGTTATGAGTGGGGCGGTATTGATGTATTCATTCATGAAAAAAATAAGTTCGTGAAAAAAAGCATATCTGCAGAAAATGGCTGGTGGAGCAGCGTTACAGCATTTGATGCAGATGGTGATGGTGAGTTGGATATACTTGCAACCAATTTCGGCCTGAATACAAAATTGAAACCAGGTGAACAACAACCGGTAAAATTATATCATAATGATTTTGATGGCAACGGAAGAAAGGAACAAATTCTTACGTACTATTTACAAAACAAAGAAATACCATTTGCCACCAAGATGGATTTGGAAAAGCAGATGCCTGTTCTCAAAAAGAAATTTTTGTATGCTGAGGGTTTTGCCAAAGCATCACTTGCTGATTTGTTTGGTGCAGATAAGCTCAAAAACGCTGCGCAGCTCACTGTCACCAATTTTTCACACACACTCTTCATCAACAAAGGAGATGGTACATTTGAAGCCAAGCAACTCCCCTGGCAAACACAGCTCAACAATTACCGCACATCATCCATACTGGATGTAAACAATGATCAGCTTCCCGATGTATTACTATGTGGTAATTATTACGGCAATCATGTTCAAATCGGCAGGCAGGATGGCGATTTCGGAACCATACTCATTAACAAAGGCAATGGCAACTTTGAGTATAACAGTTTTAAAGGATTTATTGATCTGAAACAGGTGCGCCGCATTCAACCCATTCACATCAGCAAACAAACTGCGTTTATACTGGCAAGGAATAATGCAAGCGCCGCAATAATTCAAATCAAAAACTAACGAAAGAAACACGCCCCGTCTGACGCCCTCGTCTGACGGGATTATACTTTTTTCAACTTAATCAAACCATATCTGATCAAAGATCAGGCTGCAAAATAGTTAATGAAGCTCTTTATCAGGCATGGGCTGTGTTTAGCAAGCCCCCCTTGGGTTTTTTACCAAAACCAAAGCGTCTTGGGGGATTTAGGGGGCTCAATACATCACCGGATAATACAATCTCGTTTTCCATTTACTTGTATCAGTCACTGCTCTCCTGTCTGTAAGCAGCATTTGAAATGGAATGGCAGGAGATGATTTATGATGATCCATTACAAACTGCTGCATTGAAGCTTCACCTTTTTTAATGGAAGCGTCACCACCTGTTACTTCGCTCACCAATATAAAACCATTGGCAAGCATTCGTTTTTGTAAAAAGGTTTCATTACCTGCAACCGGTGTTTTAGTAGGTACAGCTACCATTACTAAGTATTGGTTCTTCCCTTCTTCATATACATTGAGCATGGGGGCGCTGGTTTCTTCACCGCCTTTTTCTTTTATATAAGTACGAATGGCATCAATCATTTCATACACTTCTGTTACAGATGGATAATGATTCATAACTTTTTTTGTTGAAATCATAGCACTGTCAGTAACATGGCTCATCTTTATACCAATGCCATATACCAATTCTTCGCCATCAAAATTTTGTTTCAACGCAGTAAGAAAATCAGTAAGTCTTTCATTTGTTTGCTTCATAGCAAAAAAACCTGTTACACGTTTCAGCGGATTTAAAGAAAGCCGTTGCGTAACCAATAAAGTAAACCTGCTTGAGTCTGGCGTGGTTTGTTCAATTAACAGTTCACCATTGCCGTGTTCAAAAAAGTTCAGGGGAGTTGTATTAATCAGGCTTGCACCAATGCAGTATTTCAAATCCTTTAATTGATACGTGCTGTCATTCAGTTTTTCATCCGGCCAGGCCTTCTTACTCATGCGTTCATTCAGCAGTACACGCAAAGCGCCTTCGTTGCTGCAGGCCACCACAACTGATTTCGAAAACGATTGCGTTGATGAAATACCGAAATATAAAATGCCCGTCAAAACAATCAGCAGTACAATCAAAAGAACAACGACTCTTTTCATAATAGTTTTCCTTATTTCGTTTATATTCACTTTCTAAATCAATGCAAATATGCGTCGCTTGCTCTTAATTATAAGCATAACAGTTTCCACAAATTTTTTGATGGCTCAAACGGTTGATGTTTGGAAAATTTCAACCAAAGATATCAACCCCGCCAACTACTACGGCATCACCGTTGCCAACGGTATGATTGGTATTGTAAGCAGCCCCGAACCTTTCAAAGTAAAAGACGTGGTACTGGCAGGTGCTTATGATTTGTATGGCCGTGGCAGAGTGAGCAATTTTTTAAAGAGCTTCAATTTGCTCAATGCATATCTTGATGTTGATGGAAGAAGAATGGATGCAAAAAATGTATCCAATATGAAACAGGAACTGGATATGCAAAAAGCAAGCTTCACCACCACTTTTGATTATGAAGATAAAGCAACCGTAAGCTACACCTATTATTCCTTGCGGCAATTACCGTTTACCGTGTTGATGGATGTGAGCATTATGGCCAAAAAAGATATTACCATCGGTGGCGCCAGTGTTATGGAAGCGCCTGATGCCTTGCGTGATGTTCAGAATTATTACAATGAAATTGACCGTCCGCATGTAACCATCAGCTTATTAACATCATCCGCCAAAAGCCCCACAGGCAAATTGTTAATGTGTGCCAGCAATACCTTTTTGTTCAGCGAAAAACATGGTAGCGAACCGAGAGTAATTCATGAAATGTGGGACAACAATATGCATCTCCTCAAATTCAGCAAACAAATCAAAGCAGGCGAAACCTATCGTTATTCCATTGTTGGTTCATCCATTACAAGCGCACATCATGATGACCCGTTGAACGAAGCTGAACGTTTAACCATTTATGCCAAGCTGGAAGGAAGAGAACGTTTATTGCAGTTTCATACACAGGCATGGGATGAATTATGGAAGAGCAGAATTGTTATTGAAGGCGATGAACAAAGTCAGCAGGATGTAAACAGCATGCTCTATCATTTGTATTCCTTTACAAGAGAAGGCACAGCGCTCTCACCATCGCCCATGGGTTTAAGCGGTTTGGGTTATAACGGTCATGTGTTTTGGGATACAGAGTTGTGGATGTTTCCCGCATTGCTCGTTTTAAAACCGGAGCTGGCAAAAAGCATGATGGAGTATCGTTATCAACGATTAGAAGCTGCAAAGCGAAATGCGTTCAGCAAAGGCTATAAAGGCGCTATGTTTCCATGGGAGAGTGCAGAAACAGGAGTGGAAGAAACACCCGTGTGGGCATTGAGCGGACCGTTTGAGCAACACATCACCGCATGTGTGGCTATTGCTGCCTGGAATTATTATTGTGTTACACAGGATAAAACATGGTTGCGTGAAAAAGGTTATCCCATCCTCAGTGCCACGGCCGATTTTTGGGCAAGCCGTGTAGAGCGCAACGGTACAGGTAAATATGATATTAAAAATGTAGTGGCTGCCGATGAGTGGGCGGAGAATGTTGACAACAACGCATTCACTAACGCCGCCGCACGGGCGAACTTAAACTTTGCCACCGAAGCTGCAAAAATTCTCGGCATTGCACCCGATGCAGATTGGATGAATGTTGCCAACAACATTCCTATTTTAAAATTTCCTGATGGTGTTACAAGAGAACATGCAACGTATAATGGCGAAGGCATTAAGCAGGCCGATGTGAATTTACTTTCTTATCCGCTCAAAGAAGTAAAAGACCCTGCCGCCATTAAAAAAGATTTGGAGTATTATGAAAAGAAAGTGCCCAATGAAGGCACACCTGCCATGACACAGGCGGTGTTTGCACTCTTATATGCACGCATTGGCGATGCCGATAAAGCCTACTACTGGTTTAAAGATGCGTATGTGCCCAATCTCAATCCGCCGTTTCGTGTATTGGCCGAAACCAAGGGCGGCACCAATCCTTATTTTGCCACCGGCGCCGGCGGTATTTTGCAAACCATGCTCATGGGTTTTGGCGGTTTGGAAATTACACCCGCAGGCATTACCCAAATCAAAACCGTGCTTCCCAAAAACTGGAAGAGTGTAACGATTTTGGGAGTGGGTAAAGAGAAGAAGACGTTTGTAAACAAACGGTAGAAGAAGTTTTGTGTTGCAGGGTGAAGTACTACTATTAAACTTTTGTTGCCACGCTCGCTTGTACGTTCAGTAATTCTGTTCATCATCCTCTGTTTAACAGTCTTATTAAATGTCTGGCCTCTTGGAGCGGCCTGACATAATAAAAAACTTCAAAATTCGGATGCTGGTGTCAGGACGTTGCAAACATCAGACACCTTAATGTTTTTTAATTATAGATTTATTGTATAAATTTTCATTGGTATCAAATGAAGTTAATGCAAAGAGTTTTTTATAAATTAGTGTGTTAGTTGCAATCAATAAACCCTGCAAAATGAAAAAACTTTTCGTGTCAGCCTTACTTATTCTTTCCTCAACAATAACATTTGGACAAAATATATCCATTGAACAAGTAATCTCATTTTACAAAAAAAAGTTACCTGTTGCTGAAGAAACACTTGCTGCAAAAAATTGGGAACTTACCAGAGCGGAAGAACCAAGTGGTTTCATGATGGGAACATCAACTTTTGCTTATGAGAAAAGTAGTTTTAGCAATGGTGCTACTTCTTTCATAACTTTTAGGTATGGCGACGACGGCATTATCGAAACTGTTTATTTGCAGGTAAACAATACGGAAAAGTATAACGCATACATGACAAGGCTTAAAGCCAGAGGTTATAAACTTGAAAAATCCCGAGTTGAAGATGGAAGCATCCAAAAAATATACAGAGATAAGACAATGACTTTTTTGATAAAATCAAAAACATCATCAAAAGATGGCGTCACAAATACTATTTATACATTTTTTCTGTATCGTACTTTAGGTAATGCTCATCCGAATACTTTTTCATGATTAATCGAGTACAGAGATTCATCTTTTAAGTCGATAATTAAAGCTCATTTCTCAGTTGAGATATAGATAGATGCGCATTTTTATAGCTTTAATGTAAGTTTTGAATTGCAGAAATATGAATATTTTGTTACTTATCTGGTTAGCTTTGTAAAAAATATTATGATTTATAACATCGCAAGTTTTTCATCATTTGACTATCCTGACGCTGAAAGAATGATGAAGAGTTTTCTAAATAACAATACTTTGAAAGGCTATCAGATTACGATAAACTATCCTCAATTTGACATATATCAGTCGCAAAAGATTTATACGATTGAAATTATCCATTGGTGAACTAAACAGACGAGTACAGCTCCCCCAATAGCCTCACTGGCGCAGGTCTCCCGACCTGTTGCCGAGCGTTACTTATCTCAAATTAATTTGTCTCATCAATCAAATAATAAATGTGCAAAGGTCAAAGCCTGCGCAAGAAAAGTTTGTTGTATCAATCAAGTAACAAATATGCACAGGTCAGAGACCTGCGCAAGAAAAGTCAGGACGTTGCAAACATCAGACACCTTAATGTTTTTTAATTATAGATTTATTGTATAAAAATCCTCACTGGCGCA
>JAIEQM010000155.1 GCA_019747705.1 Chitinophagaceae bacterium
TGTCCATAACTAATTAATTTAGGCAAAAATAGCTAAAATAATTAGTTATTCCAAATTGCGGATAGTCATTAAAAAAACCAGTTTCTCTTTGGTTCAATGCAGGGTAATTACGGGCAGGAAGTTTTAAAAAAATATGGCCTGCCGCAAAATGAATTCAACTCCTTTATGCTGCTGGAAAACGATCAGCTTTATACCAAAAGCTCCGGGGCATTGCGTATGCTGAAACATTTGGGTGGTGGCTGGGGGTTGCTTTATGCGTTCATGATTGTTCCCAAATTTATTCGTGATGCTGTTTACAGTTTTATAGCGCATAACCGCTATAAATGGTTTGGCAAAAAAGAAGAATGCTGGCTGCCAACACCTGAGTACAGAAAGAAATTTCTGGATTGATTAAACCAAATGCACTAACTGCTGTCCATTCAAGGTCATTATGCATTAGCAGGTGAACGGTTTGTAACACCTTTCTTATTTTACTTCAATGGCCTTACTGAAAACATATCTGCCGGTTAAGCGAATTTTGAACAATCTTTATTTTTTGTTTTTATTAAATGGTTTGCTGGCCGCCAGTTTATTCTTCTTTGCGACGGAAGCCAGTTATGAAAAAGAATTATTTAGTGCCATTTCTCAAAATATAAAAAAAGAGCTGCCTCAAAATTTTACAGACCAGGATTATGCTTTAAAGGCGCTGGAAACCACCGGTTATTTACAAAACAACCGGTCTGCCGTATTTGGAAGTTCGGGAATTAAAGGTATTACAGCTAACTTTTTTCATCCTTCTACTGTTGATTTAATGACCAATGAAGGTGCCTGTGGTAGTTATGTAGTGGCGCTGTTACGCATTCTTAAATCCAATAATATACAGGTAAAAACCGGGCAGATGAAAGTGAATGGTATTTACGGTGGTCATATGATTTTGGAAGCATGGATTGAAAACAGATGGGTGGTGATGGATCCAACCTTTGGCCTGTATTTTAAAAACGATGACGGCAGTTGGGCTTCTTTCAAACAATTGCAGGCAAACTGGAATTTTTATAAACATCAAACACCACAGGATTATAACCAGGAATATCAATATGAAGATATGCGTTACACCAACCGGGAAAAGATACCTGTACTTACACCTGCCATCAAATCCATTTTCAATGTGATTCTTGGAAGGGAGATGGCTGATTCCATTTCAATAAGACCTTATCTTTTAAGAAGCTATCATAAACTGGCGTGGTTTACATTTATAATATGGATAGCCGTGATGTTGCATACAGCGAAAACATATTCAGCCAGAAAGAAAACAGAACTACATGCGCCCAGTTCTGCTGAAATGAAAACAAAAGCTGCCTGATGGTTAAATGGTGATTTCACCTTTCATAAAAAATGCGCATTGCCCGCCGATGATAACCCGGTTGCCCAGATCTTCACAATACAAATCACCTCCACGTTTACTCAGTTGCTTTGCCTGCATTCTATTTTTTCCAAGCTTCTCACTCCAGAACGGAATGATTTGAGAATGGGCGCTGCCCGTTACAGGGTCTTCATCAATACCGGCAACAGGTGCAAAAAAGCGTGACACAAAATCAGCAGATGAACCCGGAGCGGTGATGATTACCTTTTTTCCGGTTTTCTTTAAGGCGGTAAAATCAGGCGTACACTGAATAATGTCTTTTTCTGTTTCAGCTTCAATAATAAGATCACGGTATTTATAAACACCTGCAATATTTTTTAAAGCAACTGCTTCAAGAATATCATCTGTATTTTCATTGTAGCGCTCCGGTTTCCATCTTGGGAAGTTGAGTAAATACATATCCTGTTTGCGGCTTACCTGTAAAGGCCCGGCGGGGGATTCAAATAAAATATCTTCTTTATTATAACCTGCTATTTGATATAAATAATAAGCAGTGGCAAGCGATGCATGGCCGCAAAGATTAATTTCCATTTCAGGTGTAAACCATCTTATTTCAAACCCGTTACTGTTGGGAACAAAGAAGGCTGTGTCACTTAAATTATTTTCCATGGCAATATTCTGCATCAGTTCCGCATCAATCCATTCCGTTAAAGGAATAACAGCCGCCGGGTTGCCTTTGAAAAGTTGGGATGTAAATGCATCGATCTGATAGAGCGGTAACACCATTGCTGACGGAATTTGTGTATTCAAAAATATAAAACTGGAGTGAATACAGGTTGAGCAGAACTGATAATTCCTGCTTATTTGTTTTTTATTGTTATTTTTGTGGTCTTCATAAAACGGGGCTGCCCGGTTTTGACAGCATAGATCTTTGAAAGTATAAGCATGCAGTGCGTTGTGTAATTAGCACTTAAATCTGAATACTCAAAACTCAAATGGCAATACACAGTATGCCATGGCCGCTTAATCAGTGATTAAGTAGTCATTAGGGCCGCCGAACAGGTTGATCTGTTACCATGTTCCGCCGCCGACTCAAAAACAAAACAGGTTGCTGTAACAGAAGGCTGTGACTGTTGCAAAAGACCATTCAGCTAAGCATTGTATTGGTAGGTTCAGGTCCTGTACAATGCCGACAAACAATCATGAAATAAGCATGTAGAAAGCTTTTGGAGAATGTGTTTGGACAGGGGTTCGATTCCCCTCAGCTCCACTTTTTATAAGGAAGCAATATTGCTTCCTTTTTTTATTGCTATCGAGCAATTTCCTCTAAATAATTTTAGGTAATAGGCCAGCTTGTAAATTTTATTACTATTTAACCATTTTTCCTGAAATTGCTTTTGTTTATTAATACAGAAATCATAAAAAGTGAAAAAAGCCTTTCTAACTGTTACAACAATTCTGCTTTGCTTAATTAGTTATGCTCAAACTGCAGAACATAAAAAAATGATTGAGCTGGCTAAAATATATAAGGACTTCATGTTTAGAAACGAAGCTCCTAAAGATGTATTAAAAGATCTAAATAGAAACATTCCAGAAAATCTCAAACCAGCAACCGCCTTCATTTCAGAGGCGATAAGTTCAAAAAACAACTTGTTATCAACTGAATTCTTATCAAGACCGGATATCAAGACTTTAAGGGATATTTATATCATAAGAGCTATCAATCTAAACATCAGAAAAGAAAACCAGGTTGATAATTATAATCTAATTGATAGTCTTCTCAAAAAAGAAATTTCTGCATATGAATTATTGGACAACTATTATGAAATGCTGTTTACATCTGTTGGAAACAAAAATCAACCTTTTAATCTTTCGAAAATTAATTTAAATCTTAAAGACTACAATCTTTTAGATGAAACTGAAAAGGGAATTCTGGTTCTGCAGGCAATGAACCTTTGCGGCACTTCCATTTGGGGCTATATGAATATTCCAAAACCAGCCAACACTAAAAAGGCTTTAGAATTCATCAATAAATTTCCTGAAATAAACGGACGTCCTTATTATCAGTTTACTGATTTCTATTTCAAAGACTTTAAAATGATAATTATTGAAGACGAAGGGCCGCAAAGTTATAAATCGTATTACCTAAATAAGTTTTTTGAAACGCTTCTTTCACACCTTATCTGTTTAAACAAAGAAGGAGGCAGTGAAAAAGAGAAGAATAACCTGCTGCTTGGCTCCATACTAAAAGAACGTGATCTTTACAAATACACTAAATACAAAGAAACACTTGAAAGTATTTTTAGAGAGCAGAAAAGAGATTAGATATAAACAGAGTTTTTGTAATCTTATTTACAACACCATAGGTGCGAAATGTCAGTAGAAAAAACCATTTCAAGATAATTAGAGCCCCATCGGGGCGATATGTTTTTAAAGCTTCTGTATGTCGCCCCGATGGGGCTCGGAATACGTTTCGCACTGTTTTTTCTACTGGCATTTCGCCCTTATAGGGCTTTTAAAAACAAAAAGATAGATTCCAGCAGCACATAAGGTTTTAATAAATTATTTGATGAATGTAACAAGGCTTTGTACTTTAGAATCTTTATGAACAATATTGTTTCTTTACTGCACAGTATTTTACCGTCCCATAAAATCAAAGCAAAGCTCATCGACCGTCATGCCTTTGCTGCCGATGCTGGTTTTTACTATTTACTTCCGCAAGTAGTTGTGCAACCAGATAGCATTGAAGAAATCAAACAACTTTTTGGATTTGCTCATCAGCAAAACATTCCGCTCACCTTCCGTACGGGCGGCACCAGTTTAAGCGGTCAATCTATTACTGATGGAATACTTGTTGACTTAAGCCGCAACTGGAAAAAAATTCAACCGCTGAACAATGGTGAGCAAATTGCAGTGCAACCCGCCGCCATTGGTGCACATGCAAATCATTCGCTTAAAAAATTTCAAAAGAAGATAGGCCCCGACCCTGCCTCCATCACAGCAGCCATGATGGGTGGCATTCTTTCCAACAACAGCAGCGGAATGTGTTGCGGTGTGCAGTTTAATTCTTATCACACTGTTGCATCCGTACATTTTGTTTTACCGAACGGGCATGAATACAACACAGCCATCAAAGAAGATTACAAACGTTTTGAAGAAAATGATAAACAAATTGCAACAGGCATTACATCATTAAGGAATGAAATGCTGCAAAATGAAATGCTTGTTCAAAAAATACGTACCAAGTATAAAATCAAAAACACAGTTGGTTACAGCATCAATGCATTTTTAGATTATGAACATCCTTTGGATATTCTTGCACATTTGCTCATTGGTGGTGAAGGTACATTGGCATTTATTGCTGAAGCTGTTTTAAAAACCATTCCTGATAAACGCTATAAAACAACAGGGCTTTTATTTTTTGATTCACCTGTTACGGCTGCACAAAATATTCCGTTACTCAAATCAACCAATGCGGAAGCGCTGGAGCTGATGGACCGTCCTGCATTACAATCCATTGAACATTTGGATGATTGCCCTGATGTTATCAAATCATTGCCACCAGGCGCTACTGCCATTCTTTGTGAATACCAGTCAACCACAGAAGAAGAACTCAGCAACCTGTTTGCATCAGCACAATCCATCATCAACCAATTACCGCTGCTTGCAAAAGTTGATTTTACAAAAGATGAATACCGGCAGCAAAAATTCTGGAAGCTGCGCAAGGGCATGTATCCATCTGTTGCGGCCGTTCGTGCCAAAGGAACAACGGCCATGCTGGAAGATGTGGCTGTACCATTAGAGAATTTAGGAAATGCCGTTACTGATTTGCAGGCATTGTTTAAAAAATATGAATATCACAACGCTATTATTTTTGGTCATGCCAAAGAAGGCAACCTTCATTTTTTAATTACACAACCTGTAAACACCCATGAAGAAACAAAAGTGTTTGAACAGTTTAATGATGAGCTGGCTGAATTGATTATTAAAAAATACAACGGCTCATTAAAAGCAGAACATGGTACAGGCAGGCAAATTGCGCCGTATGTAAAAGATGAATGGGGAACTGATGCCTACCGCATCATGCAATCATTGAAACAATTGATTGACCCGCAAAATATTTTAAACCCGGGTGTCATTATTAATGCGGATGATAAATGTCATTTAAAGAATTTGAAAACAATGCCCGTGGTGGAAGAAGAAGTGGACAAATGTGTGGAATGCGGTTATTGTGAAAACCGATGCCCCAGCAGAGATTTCACCATGACGCCGAGGCAACGGATACAAGTGCGTCGTTCATTGCAACGATTGAAAGTTGAAGGCAATACAAATGATTATAAACAATTGATAGATGAATATCAATTCAACGGTATGGATACCTGTGCAGTGGATGGGATGTGTGCTACCGATTGCCCGGTGAACATCAATACTGGTGAGTTAATTAAAAGATTACGGAGAGAAAATCATTCTGCATCTGCCAACAACATGGCCATGCGTGTTGCTAAAAACTTCGGCACCGTAGAACGATTGGTGAAACTGGCTTTGTACTGTGGCAATGCGGTCAACTTTATTACCGGTGGAAAAGGAATGCACTTCATCACCTCATCCATCAAAAAAATAATTCCTGCATTTCCGTTGTGGACAAAATCATTGAGCAAACCCGTTTCCATTACAGCCAATGAAACAGATGATGCCGATGTGGTGTATTTCCCCACCTGCATCACACGCATGATGGGTGCAGATAAAGAAAACAGCAAACCCATCAGCGAAGTCATTCAAAGTGTGTGCAGCAAAGCGGGGTTGAAATTATATATCGCTCAAAATAATACAGGTATTTGTTGCGGGCAATTACTTTCATCCAAAGGATTTATTCCTGCTTATCAGCATACGGTTAACAAAACCATTGAGTTGCTTTGGCAAAGAACAAAGCAGGGAAGTCTTCCTGTGCTCATGGATGTAACTTCCTGCACCTACTCCCTGCAGCACGCTGAACCTTATTTGAATGAAGAAAACAAACAACGTTTCCGGCAATTGAAGATTATTGACAGTATTGATTTTGCGGCTGATTATTTAGTACCCAAACTGCAAGTAAAAAATCAAAAGCCAAAAGTGGTGTTTCATCCTGTGTGCACTACACATAAGATGAATAATATACACAAGCTGAAACAAATTGGCGAACATTGTTCGCAGGAAGCGGTTGTTCCTTTTAACAGTGGTTGTTGCGGTATGGCGGGCGACAGAGGTTTTTATTATCCATCACTCACAAGCGCCGCCACTAAAAATGAAGCAACAGAAGTAAACAGCAGCAAATATGACGGCTATTATTCCTCCGGCAAAACCTGCGAAATGGCCTTGTATGATGCTACCGGTAAAAATTATCAATCTATTTTTTATTTGATGGATGAGTGTACATAGATCACCTGCTATTATACATATTTCAATTTGGCCTTAATGCCGCTTACAATTATTATTTAGTCCATAGCTTACTTTTATGCGGTATTATACGTTTCAAAAAGTTAATGCTTTTTATTGGACTATGTTCTATTTAAAATTGGTATAACTTGCACCAGCGATTCAACTATTTGCCATGGATATACAGTTTAACAAGAACGAAGATGTAATGAAGCTTTCACTGAGCGAAATGAAAAAACGCCTGCAGAAAATTTATGAAGGCGGCGGAAAAAAATCAATTGAAAAGCAAAAGGAACGTAACAAACTCACCGCACGGGAACGCATTGATTATTTAAAAGATGCCGGTACAACTTTTATTGAAATTGGCGCTTTTGCCGGTTATGAAATGTATGAAGCAGAAGGTGGTTGCCCTGCAGGCGGAACAGTAGCCGGCATTGGTTATGTAAGCGGCCGGCAATGCGCCATTGTGGCCAATGATCAAACAGTGAAAGCCGGAGCATGGTTCCCCATCACCGGCAAAAAGAATTTACGCATGCAGGAAATTGCCATGGAAAATCATTTGCCCATTATTTATTTGGTGGATAGTGCAGGAGTTTATTTGCCCATGCAGGATGAAATTTTTCCCGATAAGGAACATTTTGGCCGCATCTTCCGCAACAATGCAAAAATGAGCGCCATGGGCATTACACAAATTGCAGCCGTAATGGGCGCCTGTGTGGCAGGTGGCGCTTACTTACCCATTATGAGCGATGAAACATTGATGGTGGAAGGCAATGGTTCTATTTTTTTAGCAGGCCCTTATTTGGTAAAAGCGGCGATTGGTGAAGATGTGGATATTGAAACATTGGGTGGGGCAGCAACACATACTGAAATCAGCGGCATTGCAGATTATAAATTTAAAACAGAAGAAGAATGTTTGGATGAAGTAAAAAAACTTATGAGCAAACTCGGAGCAAAAAAGAATGCAGGCTTTGACAGAGTTGCATCAAAATCTCCAAAGAAAAATCCGGACGACCTGTATGGTTTGTTTCCTGCTGACGGAAAAACCTATGACATGCTGAACATAATTGAAAGGATTGTAGACGAAAGTGATTTCGATCAATTCAAACAAGACTATGGCAAAACAATTTTATGCGGCTATGCACGCATTGACGGATGGGCAGTGGGCATTGTAGCCAACCAGCGTACCATTGTAAAGAACAGGAAAAATGAAATGCAACTGGGTGGAGTTATTTATAACGACAGTGCAGATAAAGCAGCACGTTTTATTCTCAACTGCAATCAAAAGAAAATTCCATTGGTGTTTTTGCAGGATGTTACAGGATTTATGGTGGGCAGCCGGAGCGAACACAGCGGTATTATAAAAGATGGCGCTAAAATGGTGAACGCAGTGGCCAACAGTGTGGTTCCAAAAATTACCATTGTTATTGGCAACTCTTATGGCGCCGGTAATTATGCCATGTGCGGCAAAGCGTATGATCCCCGTTTTATTTATGCATGGCCCACCGCAAAGATTGCAGTAATGGGTGGCGGACAGGCAGCCAATACATTGCTACAAATACAGGTAGCTGCTATGAAAAGTAAAGGAAAGGAGGTAAGTGCAGAAGATGAAAAGAAATTGCTGGATGAAATAAAAGGACGTTATGAAAAACAAACCACGCCTTACTATGCAGCAGCACGTTTGTGGGTGGATGGTATTATTGATCCAACGGAAACGAGAAAAGTAATCAGTGAAGGAATTGCCGCCGCCAATCATAATGCAGATATGAATGAGATGCGGGTGGGGGTGTTTCAGGTGTGAGTAAGAGGCACGAAGTATGAAGTATGAAGTAGGAGGTAAGGGGTAAGAATTATGATACCAGCTTTTGTATTTCATGGCGTCGGTTTTGCCACGCTCGTTTCATGGTTCCGTTTCCATGGAATCATTAAAAGGCGTGGTCCCGCAATTGCGGGATACTGAGCGAAGCCGAAGTATCGCACTCTTGTACTTTTTGTTTTCCATGGCAACAAACACAACAGAAGGTTTTTTATTAATGCAGCATTCCTAAGCTTAATAGTTATTACTAAAAATGAAAATTTTCTGTATAGTTATCGTTCTTACTTTAGCTTTTAGTACGGCTGATGCTCAGGCTGATTCGTGCCTGTGCAGAGTCTTTGAAAAATACGAAGACTATTTGCAGGGTAATTCCATATGTTATGATAAAATCAATTTTAAGTCTTTTTTTAATAATGGGCGCAGGTTAAAGTATGTGAAAAATGGGGTAGCGGGTAAACTTATTAAAGAAAACTTTTGGGGAGCTCAGTTAAATGTTGTTCAAAAAGATTCAACACCGGTTCAGCAACTTTTCAGACTTGATTTTTATAGCAGTGAAACTTACGCAGTTCAGGAGATAACCGATAATTATGTTGTATATTTTGCTTTAAGCCCTGCATCAGGAAAGCTGGTTAAATTTGTTAGCTTGTCTTTAAAACCAGTATGGTCGCTTGATCGAAACATTCAGGTTTTCCGAAAAGAAGAAATGAGAATTTTGTTTGGAAGAAAAACAAATTGGAGAGCAAAATTTGAAGAGATAAGATTAATAAAACCATCTGTTCAAACAATTCGTGCACTTAATATCAAAAGATTAAAATAAGAGAAATATTTATGTCAGGATGTTGTAAACATCAAACTCCTTTAGTAGAGTGCTGCACAGAGAATGTTGATTCATGCACCGGCCCTGAAATGTGCGACGCAAGGAACGATGCCCATAGAACCGAACGCCGGTAACAACATTGTCTTTCTGCATTTCTTCAGCAGATCCTTTCCCGAAAACACGGGACAGGCTGTTCCTGAGGATGAATAATTTTCCCGTACATTTGCACCCGTTATGACAGCAGAAAAATTAAACGATATAAGGGAACGCATTCTTGTCCTGAGGAGGTTTCTTTGACGTTGAGAACCGACTATATAAAATTGCAGAAGACAAGCAACTCTCTCTGAGTCCCGGTTTTTGGGACGATAATAAGCGTGCTACAGAAATTCTGAAAGAAATTAAGAACAACGAGTATTGGATCAAGTTGTATGATGATACCAATACGGCGGTTGAAGACTTTGCCGTGCTGTTTGAGTTTTGGAAAGGTGGCGATGCCACTGAAGAAGAAACCAAAGAAGCATATGATAAAGCTGTGGCTGCTATTGAAGATGCAGAATTCAAGAGTACATTAAATCAGCCGGAAGATGAATTGAACGCTGTGTTGCAAATTAACAGCGGTGCAGGTGGAACTGAAAGCCAGGATTGGGCTGAGATGCTTGCACGTATGTACCGCATGTATGGCGAAAAGCAGGGATGGAAAGTAAAAGAACTGGATTGGCAGGATGGTGATGGCGCCGGTATTAAAACCTGTACTTATGAATTTGAAGGGTCTTTTGCTTATGGCTTTTTAAAAGCTGAAAGCGGTGTGCATCGTTTGGTTCGTATTTCACCATTTGACAGTAATGCAAGAAGACATACTTCGTTTGTTTCGGTGTTTGTGTATCCGTTGGTGGATGATACCATCAATATTGAAATCAACCCGGCTGATGTGAAAATGGAAACATCAAGAAGTGGTGGTGCAGGCGGACAAAACGTAAACAAGGTTGAAACGAAAGTACAGTTAACGCATATTCCTACAGGTATTGTGGTGGTTTGTCAGCAGGACAGAAGCCAGCTTGGCAACCGTGAACTCGCCATGCAAATGCTCAAGAGCCGTTTGTATGAAGAAGAATTAAGAAGACGCCAGGCGATAAAAGATGCCACCAACTCCACCAAGAAAAAAATAGAGTGGGGCAGCCAGATACGTTCTTATGTGTTTCATCCGTATAAAATGATTAAAGACCACCGTACGGATTATGAAGTGGGCAATGTGGGCCCTGTAATGGATGGCGAACTGGATGGATTTATTAAAGCGTATTTGATGAGTGAGAAGGAAGCGGAGCAGAAGTAAGTAGTTGAATTATTCTTTGTAACTTGTAATATGCAACAACCATTTCCTCAATTACAAAAGCGTATTTTTTGGGATGTTGATTTTGAAAACATCAATTACGAAGAGTCATATCGCTTTGTAATTGAACGTGTTTTTGAAAGAGGCGATGTGCAGGATATAAGAGAAGTGCGGAGGTTTTATGGTGATGATGTTGTAACGGCTTCTTTAACGAACGCCAAATGGTTGCGGTATGACATATTTGTTTTTTGTAAAAACTTATTTGGTTTAAAACCTGAAGAATTCAGATGTTATACATCGAAACAGTTGAGCCAAATACCCTGGCATTATTAAAAAAGTTGATGCAGTTTAAAGAGCTGCATCATTTTGTTTTGGTTGGCGGCACAGCTTTATCCTTAAAGTTTGGTCACAGAAAATCTGTGGATATTGATTTGTTTGGAGGGGAAGTTTTTGACAACCAGGAATTGAAAGATTTTTTAAGTACGGCTGTTCCATCTTTTACATCATCAAGCAGCAATAAAGCGCCTGGTGTGTTTGGTTATTTAGACGGGGTTAAAGCAGATTTTGTAAAATATCATCATTACACTTACATTCGACCTGTTGAAAACATTGATGGTATCCGTTTCATGAGCACAGAGGATATTGCAGCAATGAAAATATTTGCCATTTTACAAAGAGCAAAGAAAAAAGACTTCTGGGATTTGAGTTTGTTGCTTGATATTTACGGTGTTCAAAAAATTATTGAATTCTATTTTGAGAAATTTCCAAACAATCAAACTCTTATTACTATACCTCAGGCCATTCTTTTTTTTGATGAGGCAGAGGAAGATGAAGAGCCGGTAAGCCTGAAAGGGCAAACCTGGAATGCAATTAAGAAAAATATTCAAAACCATGTAAATAATTTTCTAAAATAAAACTTGCAATATGAATCTCGGATATTTCAATTACCCCGTGCCTGCCAATGAACCCGTGCTCAACTATGCGCCCGGTTCGCCTGAACGTAAGCGTTTGAAAGAAGTATTGGCTGAATTAAAAAGCACAACGGTGGATGTGCCCATGTACATCGGCAATAAAGAAGTTCGTACCAATAAAAAAGTAGCTATGCATCCGCCGCATGAAATTGCTCATACGCTGGGTCATTTTCATGCAGGTGAAGAAAAGCATGTTCATCTTGCAATAGAAGCAGCATTGGCGGCAAAAGAAAGCTGGGCCAATATGAGCTGGGAAAGCCGTGCAAACATTTTCTTACGTGCTGCTGATTTGATTGCAACTAAGTATCGTCCGTACATGAACGGTACAACCATGCTTGGGCAAAGCAAGAATGCATACCAGGCTGAAATAGATGCAGCATGTGAAATCATTGACTTCCTCCGTTTCAATGTTCATTTCTTAAGTGAGATTTATAAGCAACAGCCCATCAGCGGTGCAGGTATGCACAACAGAATGGAGTATCGCCCGCTGGAAGGTTTTGTACTGGCAGTAACACCGTTCAACTTTACAGCTATCGGCGGCAATTTACCAACAAGTGCAGCCATGTGCGGTAACGTAGTGGTATGGAAACCTGCTAACACACAGGTTTATTCAGCACAAATGTTCATGCGCATTTTGAAAGAAGCAGGATTGCCCGATGGTGTTATTAATTTGATTTATGTGGATGGACCAACCATTGGTCGTGTATGTTTCAATCACAGAGATTTTGCAGGTGTGCATTTTACAGGAAGCACAGGTGTATTCAATAACATGTGGGAAACGATTGGAAAGAACATGAGTATGTACAAATCATATCCACGCATTGTTGGTGAAACAGGTGGTAAAGATTTTGTGTTGGCACATAAGAGCGCCAATCCTGATGTGGTTGTTACTGCTTTATTACGTGGTGCATTTGAATTTCAGGGACAGAAATGCTCTGCGGCTTCACGTGCATACATTCCAAGTAACATGGCAGAAGAAGTAAAGAAGAAATTAGTTGCAGGTGTAAAGAGTTTCAAGATGGGCACGGTAGAAAATTTTGAAAACTTTATTAATGCGGTGATTGATGAAAAGAGTTTTAACAACATCAAGAATTATATTGATAATGCAAAGAACGATGAGAAAGCTGAGATATGGGTAGGAGGTAAGTGTGATAAAAAAGAAGGCTACTTTGTACAACCCACCATCATTGAAGCAAAGAACCCGAAGTATGTAACGATGTGTGAAGAAATATTCGGACCCGTACTTACCGTTTATGTTTATCCTGCCAGCAGTTTTGAACGTGCTTTGGAGCTGGTTGATACCACTTCACCTTATGCATTAACAGGTGCTGTTATATCACAAGACAGAGAATCTATTGAGCTTGCAACATCCAAACTCCGCAACGCAGCAGGCAATTTTTATATCAATGATAAACCAACGGGAGCCGTTGTTGGTCAGCAGCCATTTGGCGGTGCAAGAGCCAGTGGCACCAATGATAAAGCAGGAAGTATTTTGAATTTATACCGTTGGTTAAGTGCAAGAACCATTAAAGAAACATTCAATCCGCCAACTGATTATAAATATCCGTTTATGGGAGAGGAGCAGGGGAATGTATAAAGTTTATTTGTTGCCGGGTTTTAACTTCTTGTTTTTAATGTTTATTTTCGGCAGGGTTTATACATCCTGAATTTTGATTGGGGTTTGTTGATCAAAAAAATAATTGAATATTTTTAGCAAAATCCCCTGCTGTTGTAAAATTTCTGATACTGAATGAAGTGTTCAGAGTACACAGCAGGACATTTTTTTAAAGGGCTGCGTAAGAGATGATCAACATGGTAATTTTTTACGATTTCTTTTTGCTTACATCAAAATTGAAAACAGTATTAAGT
This sequence comes from Chitinophagaceae bacterium, assembly GCA_019747705.1. Classification (GTDB taxonomy): domain Bacteria; phylum Bacteroidota; class Bacteroidia; order Chitinophagales; family Chitinophagaceae; genus Lacibacter. The sequence continues at coordinate 13,552 of JAIEQM010000155.1, forward strand.
ATGATGCCGTTATTGTACTGAAAAACATCACGGTTGTTAACTTTTCTTCCAAGTTCCACAATCTGGCTAAAAAAACCACCTTCAATTTTAAAATGCTGATTAAGTTTATAACCAAGTAAAAGCCCAAAACGGTTTTGATCAAAAACATTTTCCCCTGCATTTTTTCCAAATCCAATCAAAATTTCATCGTAAATCGCTGCATAAGGCGTTTTGTTGCCAATGGTTTTACCTTTTAACGGAACCTGCATCCTGTTCATATATCTGAAACGGTTTGTATAAACTGTAAGGTCTTCTTTTGTTTTGTCTGCACTGGAATATTTACCTATCCAGCGTTGCTCCAGCATAAAACGATGAGACATTTCTACAATACCTATCTTATCGCTAACGGTGGCCATTTCGAACATTCGGTTTTCTTTAAAATTTTTACCATAAGAATTTATGGGTATATCGCCATAAGGATATGTTTCAATTCTTGCATAACCCAAACGCAGCTGCAGTTTTGAGTTTGCCTGATAATTTATACCAAGCCTTAGCAAACTCTGTTGCCAGTCTGTAATAAAATTGTCACGCCTGAACTGATATTCGGTGTGAATGCCAAATTTATTGTTTAGCTTAAATGTTCCTGTGTAAGTGTACCAGCCAATCTTATTATGGTCAGATATTCTTGTATTTTGTGCATTGGTGTGTGCGGTAATAAAAGTGCATGCTGCCATTGCGCAGGTAATGAGAATTTTAAGTTTCATTCGTTTTGAATATTTTAGAGCTGTTTAGGGTATAAAGGTTACTTTGCCGGTTGATATATCATCATAAGCGCCAATAATTTTTACGTTTCCATCTTTAACCAATGCGCTGATGACAGGGCTTTGTTTGAGAATGTTTGCAATAGTAAGCTCTATATTCTTTTTTGTTGTTTGCTCAATCATTAGTTGCTTGTTGGTTGTATCGCCTGTAATGGCTGGTTTTATTTGTGCAAGTAATTGTGTAAGGTTCCCCAATTGAACATTATTTACTGCACCTTCAATGGCACCGCATTTGCTATGACCCAGTACAACGATTAATTTGGAGTGTTTTACCTGAGTGGCAAATTCCAGGCTGCCAAGTTCATTGGGGTCAATAAGATTGCCGGCAACACGGGCAACAAAGATGTGGCCAATGCCCTGGTCAAAAATTATTTCCGGCGGAACCCGGGAGTCAATACAGGATAAAATAATTGAATGCGGATGTTGCCCGTCTTTTGATTCTTCAATTTCTTGCCTGTAATCTGTATTGATAAGTTTGCCATCAAGAAAACGTTGGTTCCCAGCTTTTAATTCAGCCAGCGCTTCGTCTGGTGTGTTTATAGTAATGTGGGGTGGTTTTACATCTGCTTGTTCAGCCGTTTGCTTTTGATTTACTGCATTATTCTGCCCGCAGGAAGCAAACACAAACATTGTGCTTATAAAAAGAGCCGACGTAACTGTCCTGATTTGTGTCATTTTTTTTTGATTTTGGTTAAATTGTTTTTTAGTTTTAGCAATATATCTCCCCGTTGTATGGAGATATACTTTCAATCGGCTAAAAGGCGAATATGATCGTTGAAAATTGCAGCTATTTACTAAATGACCCTGGTATTTGTACTTTAACTTAACACAGCAGTTGCAGGATTAATTGGGCAGACGCATTACAGGTGGTAGTTTTGAAATCTCAGAAATACTATTCAATTCATGAAGCAAATAAGAATAAATTTTACAACAAAATCCCCTGCTTCATTCCTGTACTGAGCGCAGTATGTTATAATAAACCAATAAGAATACTTTTCAGGGTATAAAAGATGGTTTCCGGTTGGTGCAAATTCATGCGTATTGAAATGAGAGAACTGTTACTAAGTACATCGTTTTACTTCTTTATTCCTTTTCGCCCGCAGGTCGTTCATGGCGCTTAGCGTATGCACTGTTTATCTTCTATAACTCCCCGTCATCAGCAAAACTGTAGTATCCATCTTCACTCACTATTAAATGATCCATTACAGAAATATCAAACAGCAGGGCTGCATCTTTTATTTTTTTGGTAAGCAGTTTATCAGCATGGCTGGGTTTTAAATTGCCGCTGGGGTGGTTGTGGCAAAGCACAATATTTACTGCATTATGTTCCAGCGCTTTTTTTAGAATAATGCGGGGGTCAGCCACTGTGTTCGTAATACCACCGGTGCTGATGGTTTCTACATGCAGTATTTTATTGGCCCTGTTTAAAAATGCTGCCATAAATACTTCATGGGTTTTATCTCTCAGTTGGGCCTGCATCAGCCGGGCAATGTCTTTACTGCTTTCAATTTTCGTAATGGGTTTGCCATCAACAGCCTGTCTGCGGCGGCCCAGTTCCAATGCTGCGGCAATGGTAATGGCACGGGCTTCACCTATGCCATCTATTTTCATAAGATCCTTTAAGCTGAGCTTGCCGAGGGTATTCAGGTTATCAGCCGCAAGGGCCAGTATCTCTTTGCCCACTTCAACAGCGCTTTTAGTTTTAGTGCCACTGCCCAGCAAAATACCCAGTAATTCAGAGTTACTGAGGTTTTCCGCACCTTTTGATCGTAGTTTTTCACGGGGTCTGTCGTCAACGGCCCATTCTTTAATTGTTTTTTTTGGCTCTTGCATGTTCTAAAATAACAGTATAAATTTAATTATCCAATATCTAAAACCAACGTCCTATGCAAGCTCAAACCATTAAAATGGGTGGCTTCCTGAAGTCATCATTTTTTGCAGCCATTATCTATTGCAATTTTGTTTTTTCTATTTGCTTTATGGTAGTGCTGGCCTCAGAGGGTGTGCAGCATATAAAACCGGTTGAAACGGAATCGGTTGATCAAAAACCTTACCCGCAAAGCGTTTCAGGACAAACAGCTTCTTTAGTAAACACGCAGTAACGCCTGTTTTATCAACGCTTTTTTCAATTCTTCTCCTCATTGTTGAAAAGCAGTGAATTGTTTGCCTTTGAGTTGCTGTGAAGCCCCTATCTTCGCCGCTCCAAAACGTATCACCTGCTCAAATTGCAAGCAATGATGAATCCTGGTATCAAAATTTTCTCGGGCTCCGGCTCCCAGTACTTAGCCGAACAGATAGCGAAAAAATACGGCGTTCCCCTCGGAAAGTCCGTGACCCAAAAATTTTCTGACGGCGAAATTCAGCCTGCTTTCCAGGAAAGCATCCGTGGTGATATGGTGTTTTTGATACAAAGTACTTTTGCCCCCTCTGAAAATATCCTGGAACTCCTTTTAATGATTGATGCTGCCCGCCGTGCCAGCGCCTATAAAGTAATAGCCGTTATCCCGTATTACGGGTACGCACGCCAGGACCGCAAGGACAAACCCCGTGTAGCCATTGGCTCCAAACTCATTGCCAATATGCTGGAAGCTGCAGGAGCAGACCGTGTGATTACCATGGACCTTCATGCTGCTCAGATACAGGGCTATTTTGAAATACCGGTGGATCACCTTGAATCGTCCTCAATTTTTATCCCATACATTGAGAGTCTGAAGCTGGAAAACCTTACCTTTGCGGCCCCCGACGTGGGAAGTGCCAACCGCATTCGTGAAATTGCCAGTTTTTTTGAAGCAGAAATGGTGATTTGCGACAAGCACCGCAAACGGGCAAATGAAATTGCCAGCATGGTGGTGATTGGTGATGTTACAGACAGAGACGTGGTTTTGATTGATGATATTTGTGACACCGGCGGAACACTGGCTAAGTCGGCAGCTCTTTTAAAGGAAAAAGGTGCACGCAGTGTAAGGGCTCTATGCACACATCCTGTTCTCAGCGGTAAAGCGTATGAAAATATTGAAAACAGTGTGCTGGAAGAGCTGGTGGTTTGTGATACCATCCCGCTTAAAAGCCAAAGCCCCAAAATTAAAGTGCTTTCAGTGTCGGATCTCTTTGCAGTTGCTATCCGCAACGCATTTGAAAATAAGAGCATCACCAGCCTGTTTATGCACGCACAGAGGAGGAACAGTTAAGAAAGCCGGTAGCCGATAGTTGTTAGTTAGAAGTTTTATGATACCAGCTTCAATACTTATGGCATCGGTATTGCGTCGCACACTTGTACGTTCTGTTCTTTATTGAACAATAAGCAATGTGCATTTCCAAACAAAAGATTTAATCGTCAACAATTAAACAGTTATAAAAATGAAAACAATTCACATCGAGGGTCACCTGAGGACCGAAAACGGGAAAAAAGCCGCCCGCCAACTTCGCTCTCAGGGCAATGTGCCTGGTGTAATTTACGGAGGCTCTGAAGAAGTAAATTTTTACGCACCTGCACCTGCATTTAAAAAGTTTGTGTACACGCCCGATTTCCAGATTGCGGAAATAAAAGTGGGTGGCAAAACTTACCGCTGCATCTTAAAAGACCTGCAGTTTGATAAAGTGGACGATTCACTCGCCCATATTGATTTACTGGAACTGGTGGAAGACAAAAAAGTAGTTGCTACCATTCCTTTAAAGTTTAGCGGAACAGCAAAGGGCGTAAAAGATGGTGGTAAACTCATCACTAAGATGAAGTCTTTAAAAATCAAGACTTATCCCAAGTATTTAAAAGAAGCTATTGAAGTGGATCTTACTCCGCTTGAATTAAATGGTAACATCCGTGTAGAAGATGTAAAAGCAGAGAACTACGAAGTGATGAACTCACCCCGTATTCCTGTAGCATCAGTGGTATTAACACGTCAGTTAAAACAGGAAGAAGCTGCTGCCCCTGCCGCCGCTCCTGCAAAAGCTGCTGCTCCCGCCGCCGCCGCTGCCCCTGCTGCCAAGAAATAAATCAGTTTCTTTTAACAGCATATTTAAAAATCCTCCTTTGCCGGAGGATTTTTGTTTAAGGGAATGAAAGACCTATAAGGTTTGCCGGGCAGGATGGCAGCGAAAGACCTATAAGGTTTGCCGGGCAGGATGGCAGTGAAAG
>JAIEQM010000094.1 GCA_019747705.1 Chitinophagaceae bacterium
ACAGCAATAAAAAATGGCAACAACGTTTTATATGCCTTACATTTAATTGCTACTTTTGGAACTGAATAGTTACCAAATTAAAAGTAAACGTGTTGTCGTATTAATTTTTTACAGCACCAGAGGTGCGATATGTCAGTAGAAAAATCATTTTTAAAATCAGAGCCCCATCGGGGCGGCATATTTTTAAACCCGTATACATATCGCCCCGATGGGGCTCTGCATATGTTTCGTACTGCTTACTTCTACTAACATTTCGCCCTTCCAGGGCTTTTATAAAGCGAATTGCTATTTATGGCACAACACGCTAAAAATAAATCATATCAGCAATTTTTTTACCCGACTGATCTCCTAAAATTATAAACTCTCTTTTTCTTGCTTTAGAATAAGAAATATAAACTTTACCATCATGAGGATAATAGCCCATGCCCCATTTCTTTGATGAATTATAGCTTACTTCAGTTATTTCATTCCTTTTAACAATGAAGTTTGCCCTGTCTGCTTTTAATATACTACCATCAAAAAGATTCAAGTTTTCATAAGTTTCCAAATACTTAGGTTTCACATAAGACCAATAATTATTCAGGTCTCCTTTAATTGCAATTTTTGATGATACCCATTTTGATACGATACCCTCTTTGGTTTCAACTCCTGCTAAACCATTTACCTTCAAACCAATTAAATACTCTTTTGTAATCAACACAAGATATGTTCTGTTTAAAATCAATGCATAATATTCCATTGCAACAAAATGGTTAGTATTGTTGAATTGAAAATCCTTTAAAGTCATTGGTTATTGCTTTGACGCTTACATTACGTTTCTGATTCTATATTATCTTCCCATCCTTCATATGCACAATCCGGTCGCATTGAACAGCCAGTTCTTCGTTGTGTGTTACAATTAAAAATGTTTGATTGAACTGCTTGCGTAAATCAAAAAACAATTGATGCAGTTCTTTGGCATTGGCGCTGTCTAAGTTGCCGGTGGGTTCATCAGCCAGAATAATATCAGGATTATTGATGAGTGCACGTGCAACAGCTACCCGTTGCTGCTCACCACCGGAGAGTGCAGACGGTTTATTTTCCATTCTGTCCTGCAGCCCCAGCATTTTTAATAATTCTTTCGCCCGTTCTTCCACTTGCTTTTTACTCCGGTTGCCCAGCCATCCGGGAATGCACACATTTTCCAATGCTGTAAACTCAGGCAGCAAATGATGAAACTGAAAAACAAAGCCGATGTGTTTATTTCTGAATGCAGCAAGCTGGTTTCCTTTGAGCGTGTTTAATGGAGTTTGTTTCAACCATACTTCACCTCCATCAGCTTCATCCAATGTTCCAAGTATATGCAGCAACGTACTTTTTCCGGCGCCACTGCTTCCTACCAGGCTCACAATTTCGCCTTCTTCAATAGAAAGATCAACACCTTTTAGCACTTCCAGCTTACCATATTTCCTGGTTATGTTTTTACAACGCAGCATCATAATGTATGTACAAACCTAAGGGATAAGAAGGAGAAAACTGTTACTCCATTACACTTTGATACAGTTTTAAATGGTTTTAAAAATACAGTAATACGGTTTCAGTTTTTGATTTGTTGTTGTGAAAACCGCTGCCGGGGTTTGCAACTGCCGCCTGAACGGACGGGCAGGGCCGACAGGGTTTTCCACAGCCCAAAAACCGAATTTGGTTATTTCCTCAGGAAAGTTACATTTGCGGAAATTTAAAGGGTAATACACTATGTTTTGGACACTTGAATTAGCCTCGTACCTTGAAGATGCTCCCTGGCCCGCCACCAAAGATGAGCTGATCGATTATGCCATCCGCAGCGGCGCACCTATAGAAGTTGTAGAGAACCTGCAGGAGCTTGATGATGAAGGAGAGATTTACGAAAGCATTGACGACATCTGGCCGGATTATCCCAGCCAGGAAGATTTCTTTTTTAACGAAGATGAATATTAAGTAAGCCGGAAGCCGATAGTAGTTAGCCGGTAGTCAACCTCTAAATAATTAAACCGTTTCTTTTAAAGGAACGGTTTCTTTTTTTAGATGGTACAGCCAAAAGAACGTAATACTACTTTCAGAAGAATGAAATATGCAATAAAGAGATTGAGAAAAAATGCTTATAAAAAATTGGAACAGACTATTACTACCGGCTAACGATTCTTTACTTCTCTTGTCCCCAGCTTTTAAAATCTTTAAAGTAACTGCTGTTCCAAAACTGGTAACGGGGAATCATTATAATTTCCAATCGCTTTAAAAAATCATTGTAGTTTTTTGTTTTGCTCCACAGGTTTTCACTAAGGGCTGTCATGCGTGGAAAAATCATATAATCAACCTTGGCACTCCATTCCATATACTCCGTCCACACATTGCCCTGACCACCAATAATTTTATGAGCAAGTCCTGCTTTCTTCAACGCATCCGGAACAATTTGATAGTTATAAACAGCTTCTGTTGGATTATAGCCATGAATCGCTAAACTATCATTCGGGTCTTTGCTTTGATAATGATCAAAATAAAATGGTTTGCCCGGCGTCATAATAATGGAGTACCCTTTTTTGGCTGCTGCCAATGCTTTGGCATCATCAGCCCAGTTCATAATGAGTGCAGAAGTATCCACATCGCCTTCAGTTATTTCATGCCAGCCAACGGTTTTGCGGTTCATCTGTTTCAACTGCCTGGCTACGTATTCAATAAAATAAGTTTGCAGCGCCACTTCATCTTTCAACTTATTTTGTTTGATGAAGGCTTGTGTTGTTGCATCCTGTTTCCACCAGAGTTTACTGCATTCATCACCACCGGTATGAATATAGGTGGATGGAAATAAATCAGTGAGTTCTTTAAAAATATCTTTCAGAAACTGAAATGTAAAATTATTGGGCGCCAGTACATTGTTTTGACGGTTGTACATACCCCATGTAGTGGCAACATTCCAAACTGTATCAGGTTTTGTACTCAGTTGCGGATAAGCAGCAATAGCAGCACGGCTATGCCCGGGAATATCCAATTCCGGTATCACTGTAATGCCACGCACTTTTGCATATTCCAGAACTTCTTTGATTTCTGCTTTGGTGTAATAGCCGCCATAACGTTTGCCATCATATTTTGCCGGAGTTGTTTTGAAATGACCAATTAAAGTAGAATCTCTCCAACTGCCAATAGAATTTAATTTAGGATACGATGTTGTTTCAAAACGCCAGCCCTGGTCATCCGTTAAATGCCAGTGAAAAGTGTTGAACTTATGAAAGGTGAGATAGTCAATATACTTTTTGATGTATGATGCAGGAAAGATATGCCGCACCACATCTAAGTGCATACCACGGTAAGAAAACTGCGGATAATCCATTATTGAAACTGCAGGAATGGTGAAAGATGCTTGTTGTTTGATGGGGATGAGTTGCAGCAAGGTTTGAAAGGCGTTGATGAAGCCACGGATGTCTTTGGCTTTAATAACAATCCTGCTTAGAACTGCAGTTACTTCAACATTTAAGGAATACATCTCTGCTTTATTGAACTTAACCGGTTCGCCTTGCAACAAGATTCCTCTGGCAGGAGCTTTCAATGCATCCTGAAATTTCTTTATCTCTAAAACAACTCCTGTTTGTTTTTCAATTTCGTTTTTTAAATACAACGCCTGCGGTTCATAAGCAGGCGGATAATATAAAATGGTTTTATTGTCAATTCGCACGCTTTTGTTGGGTGTTACTTTTACTTCCACCGGCCTAGGAATAATGGAAATGGTTGATTGGGCATTGCCGCTTAATGCTAGGAATAAAAACCAAAAGTAAAAAAGTATGAAACGAAACATGTGTATGGTAAGTGTTTGCGTAAATGAGAAAGTTTGAAATGCTTTTTATTGACTCACCCCTGCCCCCGTCCGAACCAGTCATCCGGGCGGGCCTCTCTGCAAGCAGAGAGGGGAGCTTCAGCCCCCGACTAACTTCATTATCGCTATAACTTTAAGCTTGCTGCTCTGCAAAGTCTCCTGACTTTTTTTATTGCTTCTTAAACGTCAACTTAAAATATAAAAGCACCAGCGCCAGCACACAAATAATTCCATTGCACAACACCACAGGTAACAAAAACTGCTCATTAAAAATTCCGTAGATGAGCCACACAATGGTACTCGTTACCACAATTAATATGGTATAGATACTTAAATCGCCCACACTTTTGCTCTGCCATGCTTTATACACCTGCGGCATAAACGTAATACTGCTTAAAAAACTTCCAAACAATCCAACGGCTTCCACCCAATTCATAAAGTTGATTTTTTATAAGTGAACGAACTCAACTCAGAACTAACAACTAAAAAACTTACTAACGACTAATAACTACCGACTATGGGCTCAAATCATTTCTCCATCTGTTCAATCACCTCAGCCGTTACACCGGTAAAGCTGAAACCGCCATCATGGAATAAATTCTGCATGGTAACCATGCGAGTATAATCGCTGAACATAAGTGCAATGTAGTTGGCACAATCTTCACTGCCGGCGTTCCCCAGCGGACTCATCTTCTCTGCATAATTAATAAACCCCTCAAAACCTTTCACACCACTGCCTGCTGTTGTACGTGTAGGCGATTGTGAAATGGTATTCACTCTCACTTTTTTTCTTACACCATAATGATATCCAAAACTTCGTGTAATGCTTTCCAGCAATGCTTTGGCATCTGCCATTTCATTATAATCAGGAAACACACGCTGTGCAGCAATATAAGTGAGTGCCACCACACTGCCCCATTCATTCAACGCATCCAAATCCCAGGCAGTACGGAGTACACGGTGCAGACTTACTGATGATATATCATTTGTTTTCTGGTTCCATTCATAATTCATTTCTGTATAATGTTTCCCTTTACGAACATTAATACCCATTCCTATTGAATGCAAAATAAAATCAACCTTGCCCCCAAAATGCTCCATACTTTTTTCAAAGAGATTTTTCAAATCATCCATACTGGTCACATCAGCACCAATCACCGGTGCATTGCCGCATTGCTCACTCAGTTTATTGATTTCGCCCATACGCAGTGCCACAGGTGCATTGCTCAGCACAATTTGTGCGCCTTCTTCAAAACACTTCAATGCCGTTTTCCATGCAATGGATTTTTCATCCAATGCACCAAAGATGATTCCTTTCTTTCCTTTTAAAAGCTGATGACTCATGATTGTTGATTTGTGCCAAAAATAAGGAAGATGAAGGATATGGAGTTTTGTTTCAATTCGGGGCTTTGAACGATTGTGCTTAAAGCATCTCTTGCCGGGTCTTCTGTTGTAGTCCTTCACTGCCCGCCCGAACGTATCCGTTCGGTACGGGCGGGCGATACGGAGCTACTCCTGCCAGCCCCGCAGCCCAACGTTATTAAGTTAAGCGTTTCGTCATGCCGGGGAACAGCTTGTCCCGTTTTTACGGGAAGACATCTCATAAAATTCTGTCAGTAAGAAATTTATGAGACCTCTCCCTGCGGTCGGGGTGACGCTTAACTTAATGACATTGCCCCGCAGCCCTTGAGCAAGCAAACTTTTTTCAGCATTCAAATTACATCATTCCTGTTGTTTCAAGCTTTTGTTAAAAAATGATAACAACCATAGCAATGCCTGCAATCGTCAATGATAGCAGGCAAATGATACAAATAAAAACATCCCAAATCAAAAATTCAATGTGTATTTCAACAAATACATTCTCCTGTTGTTGTTTTTTTATGATACACACATTTTATCTTTTTATTCTTTCTGATTACAATAACCGGTGCTGCCCAAAACACAAATACGGGCATCAGCCCACTTATGACGGAAGCCTTGCCAAACGCTTTTTCACCCAATGGCGACGGCATCAATGATTCATTTGAAATAAAACCATTTATCAACCCCAATACAGTAATTCACAGTTTTCTCATTCGCATTTACAATCGCTGGGGCCAATTAGTATTTGAATCCAACTCTGTTTTTAAAAGTTGGGATGGCACTACTAAAAAAGGCAACAAAGTTCCGGCAGATACTTATGCATACACCATCTTTATTCAAACATCCCTTAAAGATGAGTTCAGGCATAAAGGGAGTATTACACTTATTCGATAACAAGCTTCTGTTAATTCACATAAAAAAGGCACTCCTTAACGGAATGCCCCGGTTTTTCTTATAATCATCAGTATGTTACTTTATCTGCAGTTCAGCATGTAAGCCATAACTCTTTTTGCCTTCATCCATCATCTTGCGAAGATCATACAAATCTTTCTGCAATTGCTTCACCCTTTTTTCACGCATCTTAATATCCTCTTCATTATCTAAGTGTGCAATCTTGCTTTCATGAAATTTAATTTTCACGTGAATGATCTGCGTTATAATATCCAGCGCTTCTTTAGCTGTGAAATGACCATCAATAAGTGTAATATTCATAAACATTTTTTTATTGGCCCTGGCCAAGTGAATAACCCGCAACACCATCAAAATTGTAGAGATTCTCTGTTTTAATGGTGTCAATTCCTTCGCTAACTGATGACTGCAGCAGTTGAATGATTTCTTCTTTGCTCAGCAATCCGCCGTTTTTGTTTTTGTAACGGCAGCGCCAGTGATCAGTACAGAAAGTTTCTTCAAAACCATCAGGCCACACTTTAATACCACGGTTGGTAATCATACTCAACTGCACATCGCCCTTATTGATCTTTTGCATTTTCTCTGCAAGCTCATTGGGGTTGGTTCCTGCCCAGTGTACAAACACATCCACACCCATCAATTCCTTTTTAGCTGGAGCTTTACGGCCCACTTTTGGCAGGTTGAGTGTTTGTCCTTTTGCATAACTCACTTCTTTGAGTGTTGTTGGTTTTTTGCCGAGGTTGGCAATGACTGCATCAGCAAATTCACTGGTACCAACTTTTTGTGTGCTCACACCTTCTTTGTAAATATCATAGGTATGAACTCCATCTTCAATAGTTTTTAACCATGCATTCTGTACTTTTTCTGCAACATCAGTTTGTGCAATATGATTAAGCATCATGATGGCACCTTGCAACAATCCACTTGGATTGGCCATGTTTTGTCCGGCACGCCGTGGCGCACTTCCATGAATGGCTTCAAACATAGCACAGGTTTCACCAATGTTTGCACTGCCAGCCAAACCAACGGAGCCTGCAATTTGTGCAGCCACATCACTCAGCACATCGCCATACAAATTGGGCATTACAATTACATCAAATGCTTCGGGTGTATCCGCCATTTTAGCGGCGCCAATATCAATGATCCAATGTTCTTTCTCAATTTCAGGATACTCCACTCCTATTTCATCAAACACTTTATGAAACAAACCATCTGTTTGTTTCATGATATTATCCTTTGTAAAACAGGTAACTTTTTTACGGCCATACACTTTTGCATATTCAAATGCATAGCGAACAATTTTTTCGCAACCCGGGCGGCTGATGAGTTTTAAACACTGCACCACTTCATCTGTTTGCTGATGTTCAATACCTGCATACAGATCTTCTTCATTCTCCCGCACAATCACCACATCCATTACGGGGTGCTTGGTACGTACAAACGGATGCAAACTCATACAGGGGCGCACATTGCTGTACAATCCCAAAAACTTTCTGGTAGTTACATTTAAACTTTTATAACCGCCACCCTGTGGTGTGGTGATGGGGGCTTTTAAAAACACTTTGTTGCGGCGGATGACATCCCATGATTCTTTGGCAATACCGGCTGTATTACCGGCGAGGTAAACTTTTTCACCCACTTCAATTTCATCCACTTCAATCTGGGCGCCTGCCGCCATAATAATTTTGAGAGTGGCATCCATAATTTCAGGTCCGATACCATCTCCTTTTGCAACTGTAATACGCTGAGCCATATTTTGCTGTTTGATTTTAGTGGAGCAAAACTATGTACCGGGGTTCATTAATTATTATTTAACTTTATAATACTATACATAAATTATTTTTATGAATTTTACGCTTCATCAACTGCAGGTCTTTTACAAAATCACTCAAACAAAGAGTATTACAAAGGCTGCTGAAGAACTTCATTTAACGCAACCCGCCCTTTCCATTCAATTAAAAAATTTCCAGAAACAGTTTGATATTCCTTTAACCGAAGTCATCAGCCGTCAGCTTTTTGTTACTGATTTTGGACAGGAAGTGGCCCTTGCCGCTGAAAAAATCCTGAATGAAGTTTACGCCATCAATTACAAAACGATGGCTTATAAAGGACAGCTTACCGGGAGGTTAAAACTGAGTGTGGTATCAACAGGGCAATACGTGATGCCCTTTTTTCTTTCCGGCTTTTTAAAAAAACATGAAGGCATTGAACTGGTGATGGATGTAACCAACAAAACCAAAGTGCTGGAAAGCCTGGAGCAAAATAAAATTGATTATGCACTGGTGAGTGTGCTGCCCGATAAACCAAAAGTGCAATCCATTGAACTTACTGAAAACAAATTGTATTTAATTGGCAATCATCAACGCCGTTTCCAAAAAAAACCTTACAGTAAAAAAATTTTTGAAGAGCTTCCTTTGATCTACCGTGAAGAAGGAAGCGGCACCCGTTTGGTAATGGAAGAATATATCCGGAAAAATAAATTACCGGTTCATAAAAAAATGGAGCTCACCAGCAATGAAGCAGTGAAGCAGGCGGTAATTGCAGGGTTGGGTTACTCCATTATGCCTGTTATTGGTATCCGTAATGAATTAAAGAATGGTGAGTTACAAATTATACCTGTTGAAGGTTTTCCTATTCAGAGCAAATGGCATTTAATATGGCTGAGGAATAAACAATTTTCCCCGGTGGCAGAAGCCTATCTCAATTATCTGAAAAAAGAGAAACAAACAATTATGAAAGAATTGTTTTAGAAGGAGCAGTATAAAAAAGTGAATTCAAAAAAGGGGGTTGTTTACTGCAAACTGATGTTCACCTGCAAGCCTGCCCTTGTATTTACAACTGGCGGCGGTGTGGCAATATAACCAATTACACGGCTTTGCTCCAGGAACAAACGCAGGCGGATGCGGTTGTTCAATACATAATCAATAGAGGGATTGATGTTGAGTATTTTTTGCCCGCCGGTAGGGATTGTATTTCGCTGATCCAAAATATTATTGGCAATGGCATTATCCCTGTATGTTAAATCAAACCGGAAACTGATATCATTCTGCAATTGCTTGGTACTGCCTTTGGAGAACGGAACTTTAAATGGCAAATTCAAACCACGTTTGCGCCATCCTGCACCCACAGTTATATCAACACTTCTTACTTCGCTCACCTGGAAATCAATTAAACTTAAACTGATGGTGCGGCTGCGGCCATAATCTAATTTAAAATTGAGCTGGTTGGTTAACTGCACATCAATACCAATCAATGGTTGAAAACGTTCACTGATGGTTACATTGGGTACAATGAAATAAGGAACAAAGTTTTTTGAAACGGTATCAACAAACGAAGGGAAACCAAGACCCAGCTGATCAGCATACAGCAATGCAGATGTAAAATTATTCATGCTTAAGTTACTGCTGTAACTGTGCGTAATGGTAAAATTGGTGAATATCTTATCAAGACCGGGTAAACGGCTTAAACCATTATACGTTAACCGCCAGTTGGGTTTTGGAACATAACGTTTAAACGGATTATCATTAATGCGCCGGTTGTTCTGATCAATCACGCCCACTTTTTCTGCATCCTGGTTGGTGTATGCTGCAATAAATGCAGGTATCAGTACCTCCTGTGCATAACGGTTGTATCCTTTATAATATCCATCAGTGTTAATCTGTCCGCCTGTATAGGGATTGGCAATGCCCAAACGCTGTGATAAAATGCGGCGGTTCTGTTCAAACTGAATAAAAGATTGGCCCGGCTCTGTTGCAGAAAATTTTCTGAACATGGTTTGATAAGAAATAAACGTAATATCAAACCCCCCCTGTGCCAAAGGACTGAGGTTGGCAAACTTGCCGCCACTGCCGGAAGTATCTTTAAACAGGCTTGAATAATTTTTGCTGAAAGAGCGGCTCATGTTTATATCAATCGTAAAGTCACGGAAGGGCTCTACAGTTGCTTCCATTTTTAATTCCTGGCGGTAGCTTTGTGTAAACAGAAAGTTGAAGTTGCTGTCTTTGGTAATCAATCCACGACTTGCTGCGTTTTGTAACCAGTTCACATCGGGCTGTCTTCCAAATACAAAATCCAAACCGGGTGCACGGCTTCTCCAGTTTTGCCCGATATATTGTGTACTGTCAGTATAACCCGGCAGTCGTGTGTTATAGGATTCCGTGTAATTGATATTAACTGTTTTTAATGCTGTAAACAGTTTGCCCACAAACTTCAATGCCGGGTAAGGTTCATACTGGATGCCTTTATCTTTCCTGGCCTCTAAACGGTTTAAACGGCGGAAGAGTTTTGTAACATACCTTTTGCTCTTACCCACAGTATCTTTTGGATTGAATTTGATATTGGGCGATGCCAGTACAGGCGGATTATTTTTATTGGTTTGTGTTTCAAGTGAGCGAAGGAATTTTGATTTGCTGTACAAACGCATAAAATCCAACTGACCTGTAAAAATCCGTTGTTGCGAATTTTCAACCGTGTTACCCAGGTTTACTGCAAGACGTGATGCACCAATCCAGTTATAAGTAGTGGCATAATTAAACCGTGCCGTTGTCCAGTCCAGTGCAGGAATTTTTGCTACGGGAAAATTATAAGAAGCATTGGCTGTTTGCCGGTAAATCACATTACGTCCGCCACGTAAAAAATTATTTCTTACAGAGTCTTTCTTTTGTTTGGTATCAATTCGTCCAAATGGTTCATCAATACGGGCATTGTTGGTGGCCGAAAAATCAATGTTGAGCGAACGGGTAAGATCCCAGCGCATGTTATACACACGGTCCAAAATAAAATACTTGTCATAGGTTTCAGGTATTTTAAACGGACTGGGTGGCACACCGGGTATTACCACTTCCCTTGCACGTGCAGCGCCAAACTGCCGGTTTACATCTGCACGGAAACTCAATAAGCTGGGGCGGTAATTAAAATTGAAATCTTTAATGATATTCCACCACGGGCTGCGGTACTTAATTAATTTTTTAAATGGCTCCAGGTATTTGGGTTGCGGTGCATAGTTATAACCAAGTCCGCCATAATATTTGGTAAGCACATCACTTTCAATCAACGGGTTTCTTCTTTCTGTTTTGGTATAAGAGCCACTCACATCAAAATTAGAAATGTCATACACTTTTGCAGGTTTGTTACTGGTTTTATTTTTACGCATGTTGGTAACTGTAACGGTGGTAATTCCTACAAAATCCTGGGCCAGTTTTTTAATAGAATCTTTATTATTGGAAGTTTTGAGTTTATCATTAAACTTCACATCCTGGTCATAAGGATCATACTCAGGATTCATTACCGTTTGCGAATAGCTGGCATAGAAAGGAATATCAATGGCTGCTTTTTTGGGCAACAGTTTTCCCAGTTGTAAATTAGCGGCAATATCAAACTGCTGAAACGTTTCACGGCTTCTTTCGTTTACCCGCTGCTCAATAGTACCAAAGCCTGGTGTGCGCATAGCGCCGCTTACAGTGATGCTTCCCAAATCTGCCAGTTGTAAATCCATTCTGCCCACTGCTGCAAAACCGCCTTTTTCATCCAAACCACTTAAACGAAGTTCATTGATCCATACTTCAGCACAAACACTTGCAACAGCATCGTTTTTATTATTTTCAATACTTACTAAGAATCCTTTTACTTCACCCAAATTGGGATTTCCAATTACACTCCACCTGATACCACTGCCACGGTTTTCTGAATACATTGTATTTACATTACCGGAGCGGCGTAGTTTAAAACGAACTAATTCCTGCAAATCCAAATCAAATTGATTGGCAGAAGGCCAGACAATGGTATCTTTTAATAAGCTGCCCCATCTGGTAACTTTTAATGGCATCCGCACTTCATAAAAGTTATTGATGAAATCGGTACCAAAACGTATTACAGCAATAAGGTTACCATCCTGTAAATTATCAATTTTGCCTGCGCTTTCTGCATGCATAAACATGCGAACACGTTTGTACTGGCGCAAATCATGATTGAGTGTTTTAAACACGCCCCTGCTGTCGCCATCCTGCAAACCACAAACCTGCATGCTTAATGCCTGCTCGTTTTGTAAAAGATTGATACCGTTATTACTTAACTGCTGCACCCTTTCAATACCGGGAGGTATTATATAATTAACAGGGATGCGTTTATCGTTTTCCTCAACATTAACTGCTGTTACATTAAATGAAGTGATATTGGTATTCTGCAGGGGTTTGTATTGCCCTGTGGTATCCAGCGAATTTTGAAATGTGCGCCACATATTCCGCACCAGTTCCAGTTTACCAAAACGAACAACTAATGAATCTTCAAAGCCGGTCATAAACATCCGCATAAAACGGATGGATTTAAAATCGGGGATATTGCCCACTTTTAACTGGTATTTGCGGATGGGGATACGAAACAGATACCAGGTTTCTGTTCTTTTAGTACCATCAGTAAGTTCTACCGGTTCCTCTCTCCTGTCTGCAATAAAATTCTGACCCACCTGCATGGCAGGGTCTGTTTTTGGTTTCAGATCCAGCACATACTGAAAATACGCTTCTATTTCATTCAATGTATTATCCCTGTTCAAATCTTCATTATCAGGATATAATGTAGCGGCTGGTGTATAACTCTGGCTGTTGGTTGCAATAGGGCTGTTCCCCTGCGGAGAGTTAAAATCTTTATAACGGCCGAGAAGGCCTGTTCTATTTTGATCATAGAGTTGATCACGGAAATGACGGTAATCATCACTGCTGGGATCGTTGAATAATTTTTGATAAGAACCGCCGCTTCCATAGTTACCACGGAAGGCAGTTAAGAAATCATTACGGAATGTACGTTCCTGGTCGTCTGTAAATCCATCAAAACCCACATCCTGCTGCGGGCGTTCTTCAGGTATATTACTGAAGGCTTGTGCAATCTGGATGGGATTACGTGGTACCCTGGCCCACCTGCTGGTATCCTCACGTGCCTGTGTTTGTGTGGTGCTCAAACCGTTCTCATAAAAACGTCTTCCATCTTTTAAAATATCTTCACTGATGTTGCCGAGGTTAAAATAAAACTGACCGCCCTGGCTGGATGGATTGAGAATAAAAGGATCCTGCACCCACATTTCAATAAACTCAATATTGTTGGTTTCAAAATCAATCTGGTCAATTGCACGCATAATACCACCCCAGCGGTTTTTTGGGTTCAGCATTTTTCCATTGGCGCCGTTGATACTGCCGGGTCTTGCATCGTAGTTATATGGGCCCCGATCTGTTGGATAAAAGGCCATATCAAAAGTTATCAACTGGTTTTGCCCGAGATCAGGTGTTGCCTGCGGAAATATTTCCCTTCTTCTTACTAAACGAACACGGGGATCACTCAGTTCGGTACCATCACGCCTTAAAGGATTATTAGGTTCATCTTTGTTTTGCAGCACCGGTTCAATATTATACCAGGCCAGTTTAGCACGGCCATAGCCATAATCTAATTGATTGATGAGTGTGGCTTCAGGAAATATTGGCACCCCAAACCTGTCTTTAGAATGGGCAGGGGTGGATGCTAGTGTCCACGCAATAAACGGAAAACGTAAATCAATACCATTACGTGTTCCTTCAAAATCATCAATATAAATTAAACCGCCACCACCTTTTTCAGGACGAATCTGTTTGGCCGTACTTGGAAAAATTCTTGCGGCTTCGCCATACAGGTTAATGGATGATGTTTGGCGGGTGGAATAAAAAGGCAGGGCATCAAGCCATTTGGTCATTCGTTTCCAGTCGCTGCGGAAGTTTACATCGCCGCCAATCATAGTATTGCGGATGGGGTCATCACCATAATTCATTTTGGTAAAGAAAGGACGTTCTCCCAAACGCATGATGGCAGCGCCCAATGTTAGTTGTTTAGTTTGCCGTTCAATTAAACGGTAATCTAAACGCAGCGCCATAAAATTCCTGTTCTGGTTACCAAATGTGGCATTATTTTCAAAACCAACATTAACAGGAACACCGGAGTTAACCAATGCCTGGTTGATGATTTTTACAGTACCTAAATTATAATCCACCACATAATCCACATTCTCCTGCAAACGCTGCCCGCCTGCTGTTACATTTACACTTCCCTGCGGTACATTAAATGCACCCAGCGAAATTTCACTGTTACCTCCTGCGCTTCTGGAAGCGCCCCGCATAATAAAACGGTTGAGTTGCGGCGATTGCTGCGCCACCCATTTAATAGAATCATACAATGGATAGAAAAGGTATTTCTTTTTTAAATCAGCAGCATTGGGGCCGGTAAAAATATAATCCAGATCCTGACCGAATGGTTCCAGCAAGGGAAATATAATACGGCTTTGAGAAGAGATAACAGTAAACCCTTCCACATAATCAAACACACCGTCGGGTTGGGGATCGTTTTGATTATTTAAACGATCCAGGTTCATCAACTCCAACAAGGGTCTTCCTGCCTGGTCGCCTTCTGGTATATATCGTTTTTCACCACCGCCCGGTTCCTGGTAAAGGATATTGAGTTTAAAATCTTTACGTTCCAACTGGCCAAAGCCAACAGAATATACATTCTTCATCATCAAATCCCAAATAGGTAACAAAGGGCGTTGTGATGTTGCTTTGAGCATTTTAAGGAAGATTACTTTTTGAGTTCCTGAATTATTAACAGTAGTATCAGGCGTTACATCATTAGAAAATTCACCCACCTGGTACACCTTGCCGTTAATGGTATATTGATAGGCAACGCCTAATACTTCATCCGGCTGCAGCGTGGTGTTGAGAGAAATAAAACCAATTTGCGGATTGAAATAATATTCTTCGGGCCGCAGCTTTCTTGCAAATGTTCTTTCAAAATCCTGTGCAGGTGCCAGTCCAAATGATTGAAGACGGTTTGTAACTAACGAGCCATCCCTGCTCGCAGCATCATTCTGCATTTTTGAATATAAGTTGTTGGCATTATTCTGCGGCAAATCAGAGCCTGTTAATGAAAGTATATTGGGGTTGTAAGGTTGGTTTTCACCCAAATCCATAAATGCCACAACACCCCTGTTTTCTGTTGTTGAACCTGTGCGGTTGGTTATCCAAACCTCCATGCGCATAATTTGCACGGGCGCTGTTACGGCCGGTACCCTGGCCATGCTCTTATTATAATTTTTACGGAAGTACTGGCCCAGTAAGAAGTGCCGGTTTTCTTCATAATCATCTGCTTTAATTACAATGGGCTGTATGCCGGTGCCGCCCTGCCCCTGCACCCGTTGTGCACTTGAGTTTTGATTGGCCAGTAATGTGGTAACAAATAGTTTTCCAAACTGCAGTTCTGTTTTCAACCCAAACAAAGTACTGGCGCCGGGCATAAGAGTTCCTTTTGCGGGAAAAGATACATTACCTGCCTGTATGCGTTTAATGATCTGGTCTTCACTGCCGGTATAATCCAGCTTCAACTGGTTTTCAAACTGAAAGTTGGCAAGTGTGTTATAAGTAACAGGGAAATTCAGCTTATCACCAATCTTGGCATTTAATCCAAAATTGGCCTGCATATCAAAATCAAAGTTTCCGTTTTTGCGGGCACGTTCAGGCAATGTTGGGTTTTTAATATTCTGGCCAATATAACCTGCCGTAAGTGTTACATTACCCTGCGGTTTAATTTCCACTTTGGGAATACCGGTATTGCTGAAGAGCCGGTTGAAATAACTTTCACGGATTTTAAGTTGGGGATCCTGAATTTTTCTGTTGAGATTGAGTGTTGTATTTAAACGCTGCTGAAAATACTGGCGCTCCTGCTGTCGGGTTTTATATTCCACCATTTCATCAAAAGTGAGATAAGTGGGTTTACGGTACCAGCTTCTTCCAATTTTTTCATAGATATAGTAGCGCTTTGTTACCGGGTCATAAGCAATGGAATCTTTAATAACCGAAGGATGGTTTAAATCAAAAGGGTTATTGTTTTTGGGATAATTAAATTCATCGCCTCTGCGGTCTTTCAACGGAAATTTTAAGGAAGTATCTGCTTTTGACGGAAGCGTATCCCTCAGCAAAGGTGCAGGTACGCCAGCATGGCTAACTGTACAAATACAAATCAGCAATACGGTTACAAGGGCCGTGATACCATGTATGGTGCGATGCAAAGGGCTCAAAGTCTCAGCAAATCAGGGTTTTGGTTTTACATACATTTCAACGCTGCTTTTATCAGGTCTTCCACACGGTTCAGGTTTGTTTCTGATTGCCCGGCTTTTTTAATGGCTGATTCGGCGGCATTTTTTGCAATACCTAAAGCAGTTAAGGCTGTTAACGCTTCCTGCTCTAATGTATTGTGTTTCAGTGTAGAAATATTGGCATCTGCTGAGGTTTTTGAAAGCTTGTCTTTGAGTTCCAGTACTATACGTTGTGCGGTTTTTTTTCCTATTCCTTTGATGCTTTCCAGGAGTATTTCGTTGCCCGATAAAACTGCATTCACCACTTCACCCGGCTGTAGGGAAGACAGCATTACCCTTGCCGTTGCTGCACCCACCCCGGATACCGTTATAAGTTGCTGGAATACTTCTTTCTCAGAACGTTCAAAAAAACCATAAAGTATGTGAGCATCTTCTCTGATGATGAGATGGGTATGAAGCAGGCCTTCTGAAAGACTTTGAATTTTTGAGTAAGTATTTAAACTCACCTGTACCTCATAGCCTACTCCCTGGCATTCAACATGAACTACAGTTGGCGTTTTAAATGTAAAGTTTCCTTTAAGGTATGCGAGCATGTGGCGAAAATAGCTGAAAAAATGATTGATGCAAATTCATGTATTTTTGCTGCCTTTAAACACATCAAAGAGAATGAGTAATAAAGTAACTGCCGCCATTACAGCGGTTGCAGGGTGGGTTCCCGAAGACAGGCTTACCAATTTTGATCTGGAGAAAATGGTGGATACCAATGATGAGTGGATACGTACAAGAACAGGCATTGTTGAACGGAGGATTTTAAAAGGTGCAGGTCTGGCCACTTCAGATATGGTGGCGCCGGCTGTATTGGATCTTTGTAAAAAACGTGGCATTGTTCCGGCTGATATTGATTGTTTAATTGTAGCTACAGTTACTCCTGATATGGTGTTTCCCGCTACTGCCAATATTGTGTGTGATAAGATTGGGGCCGTAAACGCCTGGGGGTTTGATTTGAGCGCTGCCTGCAGCGGTTTTTTATTTGCATTAACTACCGGCGCCTCTTACATTGAAAGTGGCCGCTATAAAAATGTTGTAGTAGTGGGCGCTGATAAAATGAGTGCCATTATTGATTATACTGATCGTAATACCTGTATTTTATTTGGTGATGGCGCTGCCTGTGTTTTATTAGAACCCAATGAAGAAGGTTATGGCATTAAAGACAGCATCCTCAGAACGGATGGCGCCGGTAAACAATTTTTACACATGAAAGCAGGAGGAAGTTTGAAGCCTGCTTCCATTGAAACAGTTGCCAATAAAGAACATTTTGCCTACCAGGAAGGACAAAGTGTGTTCAAATTTGCAGTTAAAGGTATGGCTGATGTAAGTGCTGAGCTGATGGAACGAAACGGATTAAACGCTGATGATGTGGCATGGTTGGTTCCGCACCAGGCCAATCTGAGAATTATTGATGCTACTGCCAGCCGCATGGGATTGCCCCAAGAAAAAGTAATGATCAATATTGCCAAATACGGTAACACTACTGCTGCCACTATTCCCCTTTGTTTATGGGAGTGGGAAAATCAATTGCACAAAGGTGACAACATTGTACTTGCTGCTTTTGGCGGCGGGTTTACATGGGGCGCTACATGGGTAAAGTGGGCGTATGAGGGGAAGTAAAACCTATAAGGTCTGCGGCCTTGTTCTGCAGCGTTGCAAGACCTTATAGGTTTGAGTTAATAAAATTGAAGCGGTTGTGAGGGCAATCGCTTTTTTAATTGATAAAAGAGTTTTGTAAATTAGCAGCATGGGATTAGCCAGAAGAAAATATCAAACACCGCCACGCTCAGGAATGGAAGTATATATGCTGTTGCCGGAAGGTACATTGGCGGAGTTAATTAATGATACTATTTATATGTCACCAACACCAAATTATTATCACCAATCTGTAAGCCTTAAAATTGCATCAGAAATAAATTTTTATGTTCAGGGAAATAATCTTGGCGAATGTGTAACGGCCCCGATGGATGTTTTTTTTGATGACCGGAATGCATTACAGCCTGATATACTATTCATCAGCAAAGAAAATTTGAGTATCGTTAATAAAGGGAAAATTAAAGGCAGTCCTGATTTAATCATTGAAGTTCTTTCTCCCGGCAATAAAAAACATGATACAGAAAGAAAAAAAGCCATCTATGAAAAGTTTGGTATTAAAGAATACTTTATTGTTGATCCTGAAACGAAAGAAACCATCACGTGGTATTTGATTGATGGGAAATTTATAAAACAGCAAAGCACAAAGATCAAATCAAAATTATTGAAGAAAACATTTACGTTTTAAAATCCTGTTTGTTTCCTTTGCATCTTTTATTTTATTGCAACCCTTTTCTGATGAAGTTGATAAAACTTACTTCTGCATTGCTTTTGCTTCTTATCTGCGGAAATTGTTTTTCACAACAAAAAACATTCAGCATTCCCGAAACTGAAAACAAAATCCATTTCTATGTCTCTGCATTAGCCCACGATTCCATGCAGGGAAGAGAAACCGGCACAGAAGGCATGATGAAAGCGGCCCGTTTTATTACGGCTCAAATGAAGAGCATTGCTCTGCAACCCGTAAAAGGCAATGATGGCTATTGTTAAGTTAAGCATACTATGACAAACCCTCACAGGTCTTTGCAGAGCGTTTATACAATACAGAAAAGCTAACCAGA